>DUKF01000198.1:0-10213 GCA_013329455.1 Methanotrichaceae archaeon
AGGATGGAAATCCTTCAATTTTATAATTTTTATAACGCCCGCCATCATAAAAGAATGGGAGGATGCGCCGGAACATCCAGGCAGACGCATCTTCAAGCACCGGTGATCTTAGACATCAGTCTGCTGATTAAGTTGCACGATCCTTCTTGCAAACCCTGGCAACCGGCGCCATTGCAGTTGGAATCGTCAATTCGACAGGAACTGCCATCGCAGTTGGAACAATCTGCCTGACATCCAGTGCCATTGCCATCGCAATAGTTGACTTGACATCCAGTGACGTTGCAAGCGGAATTGTTGACCTGACAGGAGCTGCCATCGCAGTTGGAGCAATTGCCCAAACAACCGGTGACATTGCCGTCGGAATCATTGGCCCGACAGAAGCTGCCGTCACAGTTGGAGCAATCGCCCTGACAACCTACGTTTTCCCCGCTGGCAAAGGACCCGAAGGCGAACAGCGCCGAGATTAACACCAGAAGAAACGCCATTAAAGGTTTTTGTAGACTCATAACACTAACCCCTCGATGTGCAGTTCCACAAAGTGTGATTTAGGCTATTTATAAGTTTCTTAAATGCCTTCTTAGAGATTCGATTTAACGATGAATCGACCAAATGATAATATATGATATGTAAATATAATATATTCTTTAATATTATAGGCAGTTGAGGGTTCCGAAAAACTGCCTGACCCCAAGTCGAGAAGGTGCTCAAACTGCACCGATGAATCGCAGCGAAAAATGCCGGTCACGAAAGGGCCCTGCTCCAACACCTGATCAAGGCCGCCGACCAACAGGTCGAACGACCCGTCCACAAGCTTTGCGACTTTTCCGAGGAGGATATCGAGATCGCAAGGGCGAAGACCTCAGGATTAAGTTCAAATCTTCGGCGGACTCGGCCAGCTCCGGCAAAGTCCTCTATTTTCCTCGCTCGCGATTTTCGCCAACATCTCTCCAGGGACTTGGCACCCCCTCCTTCTGAACGTCCGGGATCACTTCAGTGGTGCAATCCCATCTTAAAACACTTCGGCATTCGATCTTCGGCTGAACACTTCGCCGTCAAGCTGGAGAGATCGATCCCCGCCAGAGACACGATCCCGTGAACGGTTCCCGAATTGATCGCCCAGGCGAGGGTGATGAAGATGGGCATAGTATCTGTTAAGCTGTAACTCCACAGACCCGCAAACGTGCCCAATAGTTCCATGTATCCGCCGACGGCCGTGCTGACGACCATCAAAGAGGTGTTCCAGTCGATGGAGCACCTGTTCGAGTACAATAGACCGAGAAGGGCCATGACAGCGTACATCAGTAAAACGCCCCTTCCGGCCACTTCGAAATACCCCTCCAGATAGAAGAAGAGGGCGAAGGCCGCGAGAGTCGCGACGAAGGGGAGGGATCGCCATCTTTTGATCTTTTCGAATATGCGAAGCCTCGCAAGCCATTGGCTCAAGAGATCCGAGATCCCAAGAATCGATATCATGAACAGCGCCCAGCCCGTGACGACGAAGAGGGAGGGACCCGAGCTTCCGCTGTAGGTCACGATCCCGTCGGAGGTGATCGTATGCTCCACAACGAAGGACACCAAGACCGACGATAGGATAAGAGCCAAGAGGTTTCTGGTCTTCATTCTGATGGCGGCCAGGATCGAGATCACTATGACTAAAAGGTAGTTCAGGTCGAAGAAGAGGGACCGCATCAGATACCCGTCCATGTAAAACCCGAAGAGAGACGCTTCCGCCAACAGCAGCACTACGAAGAAGTTGTTTCTCCTCCTGACCCTGTCTTTTTCCGTATCCCCCTGACTTTTCAGGAGGAGGTTGGCCGCATCGTTCAGCAGCTTGAGTAGGGCGGGGGTGAGGTATCTGAAGACCGGAAGCCTCGCCATGTCGTACAGGAAAAAGTCGGCTCCGACGTTGAAGAGGGTGCTCCAGCCCGGAAGCTTAAGTATCAGCTCGATTCCCCAGTTGTAAAAATCCTTGACTTTCGGCTCGGGCCGGTCCCACTTCCCGTCCTTGCCGCTGTCGTGACTGTAGGGAAGAAGTTCTAAATCGTATTTCTGGGAAGCATCGCCGAGGCCGCGTTCCTGGGCGATCCTCAGGTGCTCCACCTCCATGGGATCGTATCCCATCAGCTGAGAGGCGATGGAATCGGCGCAGACAACGTCGTTGGAAGCGATGATCGTCTGAAAGTCCATGGGCCTGGAGCTCAGGGGTCCGATCGCCTCGCTTCCTATGCTGCCATCGATTATGACCAGGTTCGGCGTGAAGGCCTTGTTCACCTCGTAAATGACTTCCTCTATTTTCATGCGGTGATACTTGGCCTTGTCCACCTCCGGGAAGGTGCCGTACATGTTCTTCATGCCGAGGGTGACTCCAGTAAGAAGGTGGGTCTTCATCGTCGGCACCGATATTATGACTTGGGCATCGACAACCTCCTTTGAGACCCTGTCAGTGCCGATGACGCTATCCTCTCCGAAGTCGAAGTTGACGATTTTTGTATCGGAGAGGTTCACAAGCCTTACGTCCTTCTTTTTAGCCCATTCGACCCAGCCGGAGTCGGTCGCCACCTGCCAGAACTTGTTCCAGATCATATCGGCGTCTCCGATGAAAGGCACTCCCCCCACCCCCCTGACCAGATCGACGATCTCATCGACGACCTCCGTGCTCGTAAAAGTCCCTTTGACCTCGGGCACTCCGCCGCAGATGTTCACCTTGATGAAGACCCTGTCGCCGCTCTTGACGAACCTCTCGATGCCGCCAAGGGAGGCCACTGCATCCCTGACGCACTTTTGGGCATCGGGATCTCTCGCCACGGCAAACTCAGAAGGGCCTCGGTCAATTCGGCTCTTGACGTTCCAGATGGAATTGACCTCTTTTGAGACCCTCCTGCGCTTCGAGATAAGCAGGGCGGCTGCATATCCCGCGAAGAGCCACACCGGGTAAAGGATGAAGAGAAATATCACGACGGCTGTGGGGACGTCCTCCTTGGTGATGCCTGTGATGTTGGAGTGAAGCATGAACTCGGAACCGCTCATGCCGGTGAAGAAGGGAAAGACGCTCCGGAATATGTCGGCGTATAAGAGCGAGCTAAATATTATAAATATCAGCACGATCGCAACACCCACCACAATCTTCGCATGTCTATCCCAGCCAAGCTTTCTGCCTCCAAAGTAGATGAAGAGGCCTGACAAAACTAGCAGGGGTGGATCTATCAGAAAACTCATGAATGCTAACCTCACGACTTGCAGAAGCTCCGGGACAAAACACAGTTGCGCTAAATATAAGCCTGCTGATCGACGAAGATTTTTGCCATCGTTAAGTTTAATATAAAATTGGGTTTACATAATTTGATCGCTCTCATTTTAAAAGCCGGAAATTCGCTTCAAAGCGGGCCACGCATCGAATTTGTTGAATTCCCCGCAGGATCTCGTTTTTCTCCAGGATAGACGGGATAGAACGGATGGCATAGGCCAGACCCCCTTGGTTCACAGGAAAAGGCAGCTTTTCGCCTTGCGTCCGGTTGAAGCATCTCTTGGAATACGAAAAGATCAGATGCCGTTCTTTCTGTTCGAATCGGAGGATGGAAGGGATCTGATCGGGACCGATAACAGAAACGTTATCCTGAGATCTCGTTTCGAATCCCGCCCATAAAACGAAGACAAAATCAGAGGGCGCCGCTGAAGATCCAACGCCCAGATACGTCCACCAGGCCAGCAAAAGAAAAAGCTGAGGTCCGGCAAAACCATAAAGTATATATAGAATATATAGCTATATAGAGTATATAGGAATTGGTTTGTATGATATTAGAAGGCATCTTCATGGCTCTGCTATTTGTTGGCATAGTGTTTTCCATAACAATAGACATCTTTAAAGATATTAGAGAGCTAGTAAAAAGTTAGAATTGCGTGACGACTATTTTAAAGTCGGCGAGCTTTTTTGTCTGGCGGTTTAAACCTCCCAGATGTCGAAGTGGTTGAGCTGTGGCCTTAAAACCAATAGCATAGAAGTTGTTGGGTGAAAGGTCACCGCCCAACCCGTTCAAACGGCGTGCTAACTTCGATTCGAGAAGGAAGGCGACACGAATAGCTTTGAAGCGAGACCGTTCAATTTTCTAAAAATTTTGGCACTCTCCTAAGCGTCCATCTCACGGGACTGAGAAGATCGCTAGCTGCACACACCACCCACACCCTCTACTCTGGCAGATTGAGCCATTCAATCGAGCTTTACAGAGATCCCATGAGACCGGAGATACTCTTTTTGACCCCACTTACCGTGTACTCTCCGCGGTGGAAGATCCCCGCAGCGAGCGCCGCATCTGCTCCCGCCTCCTTGAAGGCCTCGAGCATGTGCTCGGGGTTTGCAGCTCCGCCACTGGCGATCACGGGGATGTCTACGGCCTCAGAGACCGCCCGGGTCAGGGGGATGTCGTAACCATCGTTCGTCCCGTCCCGATCCATGCTGGTGAGCAAGATCTCCCCTGCACCCAGCTTCTCGACCCGGCGGGCCCAGTCCACAGCGTCGATGTCGACTGGTTTTCGGCCCCCGTAGATCACCACCTCAAACCAGGCATCGCTTCCGTCCTCGAGCTTGAAGGCGTTCGCGCCCTCTTTGAGGTCGGAGTTGCGACGTGCGTCGATGGCGATGGTAATCCTCTCGGACCCGACAGCCTTTGAGGCGTTCTTGACGAGATCCGGATCTTTCAACGCCGCGGTGTTCATCCCGACCTTGTCGGCTCCAGCGTCCAGAATCTCAATGATGCCGTCTATGGTGCTTATCCCGCCGCCCACGGCGAAGGGGATCGAGACCTCCTGGGCGGTCCGCTTTGCAACGTCCACCATCGTCTTCCGCCCTTCGTGGGAGGCGGTTATGTCCAAGAAGACCAGCTCGTCTGCACCCTGTTCGTCGTAACGCATTGCCAGCTCGACGGGGTCACCCTGCCTTTTGAGGTTCACGAACTTGACACCCTTGACCACGGAAGGCTGGCCGTCGACCACCTTCACGTCGAGACAAGGTATGATTCTTTTCGTATCGGCCATGCTTGGTAGAAAGCACCATCGGGTAAAAATGTTACTACAGATGTTACTACAGATGAAAACGCGCTTTTGAACTACTTATTTATCCATCCCCGAAGCATGAGCAAGCTGCTGGGGCTGGGCGGTCAATAAAACGCACCCTTTATCCCCAGGATCATCATCTGCACCGCGATGATGGTCAGTATCAGGCCCATCAGCCTCGACACCACCTTGATCATGTCCGGCTTTTAGCAGGGCCGTGATCTTCTCGGAGTAGACGAAAGCTGATAGGTCAGCAGGCAGATGAAGGCGAAGACCCCCTCCACCACGACGACGTGGGATGGGGCCGAGTCGGTGGCCGTGAAGGAAAGGTCTGAGGAGATCGTCCCCGGCCCGGCGAGGATCGGCACCGCCAAGGGGGATATAGGCCACGTCGTCGGACTCGCCCGCCCCCTCGTCGGGGTGGGGGTAGCGTGGATTACATAAAAACTTAGAGTTTTTATACGCAGGTTATTCATAAAGTTGCTAATCTGGCAAGTAATGCTAACTTCTCAAAGATCAGAGTTTCTCGCCGAGAGGGTGGGGTATGAGTTCTCAACAAGCCCAAAATCATACCGTATAGGAATGAGCGTTTTGCGTTGTCTAGATATAATTATTGAATGAAAAGTGCCCGATTATACACATAGTCGATATAAATTGGCCTTATAAAAGCCGATTACTATCTATTCCACTTTTCAAAAGGATACATCAACGTTAATAATTTATTTAAAATATATATCTCAAAATACCATACAAAATTAGTAATATAAAAATTAACAATACGATCCGACGTCTTAACCTATCAGCTTGAATCCAGCGCACAGGATCCTTTGATTGGTTTATAAGTGTGATCAAGATTGTCAACACGGTTAACCAAATAGCTAGTGATTGCCATGACAAAAGGGAATATCCAAAATTATCCTTTTCATACCAAGTATTTACATGAACTTTAACTTCATTTTTATCTAAATACCATTTATCCAAATATTTATAATAGTGATTTATAGTAATGGCATAGTTGCCTGCTGGCGCATTATCTGCAATTGTAAAATTAATTGAGAATGCTGGACGCTTTTCGTAATTCACTTCACCTAACAAGATAGGTATCTGCTCTTCCCAAGAAATATCATTTCTCAAATATCTTTTATAGCACTCAAGATTTAGTCTTAACCGGAGGCGAGATTTATTAGTTTCGGTTGTATTTTGTTTAACGTGACCATCGTCTGTTACATCATATATATAATTATATGTTACATTTGTATCCTTGGCGAGTAGTTCAGGGGGGATTGTTACTGATATTTCAGAAAAATTAACGTCACCTGCACCCGAGATATAAAACTTAATGTCGAATTCATCCCCCCCATCAACGACTGGACTTGCGGCATCTATGATAAGGCAATAGGCAGGAATTCCTTTATACGGAGCAAGAAGATCGTCCACGTCTTCTGCGATAGCAGGAAACGCCAACGCCACCAACATCAACAGGGACAAAATCTGTTTCAATCTCGTCTTAGTCACCCACCTGACGGTGGAGACTGTCAAAATCTGTGAAAAAGATTTTGGTGGTGGATGCAATCTCCAAGACCAAGAATCCAGCCCTGCGCCTTTGACCACTTGGCAGCCCTCGCTTCAGATTATCATTTCTATATATCTGGGAATCTAAAATAGACTGAGACAAAGCGGCGTTATCACTTTATAAAATCGCTATCAGAAAAGGTGTTTGGTGCGGGGGATGGGATTCGAACCCACGAACCTCTGCAGGACAGGGTCCTAAGCCCTGCGCCTTTGACCACTTGGCAACCCCCGCTTCAGATTATCATTTTGAGACCATCAGATCATCGGACCATCAGCTTCTCCAGCACCGCCTTGACGGAATGGAGCCGGTTCTCGCTCTCATCGAGGATTGCAGACCTCGGCCCGTCCATCACATCGTCGGTGATCTCCTGGCCCCGGTGGGCCGGAAGGCAGTGCATGACGATCACGTCGTCGCTCGCGTGGCGCAGGAGATCCGCGTTCACCTGGTAGCGCCCGAAAGCCTCGACCCTCTTTGCGGCCTCGGCCTCGTCGCCCATCGAGACCCAGGTGTCGGTCTCAACGACGTCAGCGCCACGGGCGGCCTTGACGGGGTCGGTGACGACGATGACGGTCCCGCCACCAAGACTGTCAGCCTGGTCTAATATTTTACGGTCAGGCCCGTACCCCGGAGGAGATGCGACCCTCATCTCCATCCCCATCAGAGCCGCTGCCAGGATAGTCGAGTTGCAGACGTTGTTTCCGTCACCGACCCAGGCCACCTTCAGCCCTTCCAGGTGGCCGAACCTCTCCCTCATCGTCATCAGGTCCGCCAGTATCTGGCAGGGGTGCTCGAAATCCGATAAGGAGTTGATGACAGGAACCGTGGCGTGTCGGGCCAGCTCCTCGACGGTGGAGTGGTCATAGACTCTGGCCGCAATCCCGTGGACTAACCGCGAGAGGACGCGGGCGGTATCGGCTATCGTCTCGCCGCGACCGAGCTGGATGTCCTTGCTGCTCAGATAGAGGGCGTGGCCCCCTAGATCGGTCATCGCCACCTCAAGAGAGACCCTCGTCCTGGTGGAGGGCTTTTCGAAGATGGTGGCAAGGCTCTTACCCGCCAGGATCGATCGGCAGGCGGCATCATTTCTTCTGGCCTTCAGCTTGTCGGCCCGGTCCAGAATCGCCAGGATCTCCTCGGAGGAGAGGTCGGCTATGGAGATCAGGTTCAGGTTCATCTCGGCACTTCCAACGGTTAAGGCGCCTTGATTCTCTCCGCGATCTCTTCAATCGATGTAACCGCTTCCTTTGCAGGAGAGAGTGAGACCTTGGCCATGAAACTCTTCAAGTCCAAAAAGCCGCTCTCTTCGACCTCGCCCGAGACGAGCTGGGCTGACCAGGGGCTGCTCGGCATGAAGGCGAGACCCGGATGGGGGTCTTCTGAGAGCTTCGCCGCCACCACGACCTTCCCCGAACCAGTCTCCAGGATGACCGGCTGGCCGTCCTCGACTCCCAGCTCCTTTATGTCCCCCCCGTCCAGGGATACGATCGCGCTCTGGTCCCGGTACCCATCGCTGTACATGCCGAGCGCCTCCTCCACCTCCTGGAAGATGCCCCGGTAGGTGACCACCGTCACCTCTTTGGCTCCAGCCATCTAGACCGCCTCCATTATCCTTTCGATAACCTCAACGTCGGGCAGATAATCCGACTTCACCACGGCATCGAACTCCACCTTCACCCCGTCGGTCCGTAGAGCGCTTCCCCCGGCCTCAAGGCCTGCCACGGCGATCGGGACAGTCACCTTTGCGGCGTCGGTGGTGAAGGTCCTGTGAGAGTTCACCGCCACCATCGGAATCTTCGCAAGCTTTCTTGCCAGTGATGCTGGAAGAACGGCCGCGGGGTCCGAACCCACCACCATGACGGCGTCGCAAGCGTCCAAATACTTCGCGATCCCAAACTCGGGACCGTGGTTGACACCGTCCTTGAAAGAGACCCTGTCGACGTGGCCGGTCTCGTCGAAGAGGGTCTGGTTGAACCCCCTGGTGTTGTAGTCACCGAGGCTCGGGATCACGGAAAAGCGGGTGAGCTCGTTCAGTTTTCCGACCAGGGACACGAACTCGTCGAGCTCTCCCTTCACGGAATGGGCAAGGCCTAGGCCGGTGAAGATCACTCCGAACTTCGATTTTCGAAGCTTCGTGCCCAGATTCAGCATCTTCTTTTTGTCCTCGACCTTGGGGATCTTGCCGCCCAGGGTCGCCATCAGCGCCCCCATGAAGTCGCCATCGCCACCCGGCGGTATCTTGAAGAAGCCGTCGGCGGCGATCTCGGCCGTTGGCGATTTGCGAACGTCGATCACTATCGCCTCCCGGTCCTCCTCGTACCCCCTCTGCCTCTTCTCGCCCCTGGGAAAGTAGGAGAACCTGGACAAGTGGCGGGGATGGCTGCTGGAAGGATCGTCACCCCAGTAAATGGAGACGTCAGCGAAGTTCCTCACGTCGTCGAAAGTGCAGGTGGGAAGCTCTCCCTTCAAGATCGTTTCTGTGATGAGCCCCTGGGAGTAAGACGAAGGATCGTCGATGACGCAACCGAGCTTCTTTGCCATCTCGACCCCCACCTTCTGGGCCGCAAGAGTCGAGTTGCCCCAGCCGAAGAGGAGGAGGTTTTCAGCCCCAGCCAGAACCTCTGCAGCCTTCGATACGGCATCATCAATGCCCACCTCGGACCCGTCAACGGTAGGAGCCAACCTATCGACGCAAAGGGAATCGTAGTGGCCACGCCCCTTTCTGCAGAGGTTCATGGTCCTGCCGATCTTGCCCCCTTCAAAATCCACCTCGATATCGTCACATAGCAGAGAACAACCAGTACAAAAAGCCATTTTTATCACCTAGATGAACTCGATCGCCTTGCTTGGACAGGTCACGATACAGGCGCTGCAGAGGACCTTCTCTGGCCCAAACCGCCTGCACTGATCTACGTTTACGCACTTGACCACACCATCTTCCACAATCAAAATCGCTTTGCCGCTGACAGGCCCGCGGCCGATGGCCGTGCCCTTGGGATCGTTGGCCACGTTCACGGGACATGCGACGACGCAGTTTCCGCATCCGTAACACTTCTCGGTGTGAATTATCATCCCAGTCTCAGTGGCGTCGGCGCTCAAGATGGGTGCCAGAAGCTCCCTTAGCCCCTCCAGCTTCTTTTCGTACTTTGGCTCCTCTACGAGCGGCGTGCAATCCTCGATCGTCTTCTCCCGGCCAAGCAGCCCAACGGCGAAGGCCATGCAGGTTGGAAGGCCGCACTTCTTGCAGTTCGTCTTGGGCAGAAGCTGATAAATTTCCATGACGCTGACCATTCTATGGCACCTCGATTAGCAGGATCAGACAACATTGAGATCATCAATCGTATTAAGAATGTTGGCATGAAGACCGCATTCGAACTTGCGTAAACCTTTTCTCGCCTCTCGGCGTAAAGCCACTGATGCCCTTCAGTAACCCTCTGGCCCTCCTGGGACTGCTGAGCGCGATCCCCCTGATCATCCTCTACATGATCCGGCCCAAGCCCAAAGACCTGCCCTTTCCGTCGACGGCCTTCATAAGGGAGGGGGAGGCAAAGCCCACCGCGGCCCTCAACCGCCTGATCACCGATCCTCTCTTCTGGA
>DUKF01000198.1:10248-10868 GCA_013329455.1 Methanotrichaceae archaeon
ACTCAAGGAGCACAGATGGTGGTGGTGATCGACCTATCCGCCAGCATGGAGGCGAGCTTCAATGAAGCAAAAGAAATCATCCTCCAATACGCCTCCGGCCAGGATCGGATCAGCATCGTCCTTGCGGAGAACATCCCCATCGTCGCCCTCCGGGAAGGGAACGGAGAGCAGGCGAGGTCCGCCCTGGAATCCCTCTCACCGAAGGCGGTCTCCACGGACCTCTCGGCAGGGATGATGATGGGTAAAAGCCTCCTTGGAGCCGAGGGCGGCCAGATCCTGGTCGTATCCGACTTTGTGAGCTGGACCGGCGACGACCCCGAGGTTACGAGACGACTGATCGAGAGCGAGGGAACCCAGGTCGTCTTCGTCGACTCCGGTGGAGAGGGGGAGAACGTGGGGGTTGTCGGCGGCTGGATCGTGGACTCAGGCGGGGCCCTGAACTACAGCTGCCTCATAAGAAACTATGGCAGGACCAGGACCGTCCCCATAAAGATCGAGGGGCCCGGGGGCACCTCCACCAGCACCAGAACCATCGATTCCGGAGGCGACTACTACCTCACCTTCGATGCCTTCCCCGGCGTCAACGTCGTGACTCTCGAGGTCGAGGACGCCATATACTC
>DUKF01000084.1 GCA_013329455.1 Methanotrichaceae archaeon
TGGAAGGACATGACAGGATGGACCACGAGCAACCAGTGGACGTGGTGGACCGCAAGCTCTGACATCGGAACGAGCCAGGCGAACGTCTGGATAAGGGATGGAAAACACGCAGGATCTGACAGCTGGGACAGCTATCAGGTCAGAGACTTCACAGTGATCGGCTCCGCCCCGGCGACGAACCAGCCGCCAACAGCCTTGGGCCTTGGGCCGAACAAGGACGGCCCCAGGAAGGCCGGGATGAAGATCAAGTGGACCGCCGACGTTCGCGATCCTGATGGTGACCAAATCTACTACCGCTTCTGGCTGAAGGGCCCCTCGACGGCGAACGGCTGGAAGGACATGACAGGATGGACCGCGAACAAACAGTGGACCTGGCATACAACCGCATCGGACGTCGGGACCAGCCAGGTGAACGTCTGGATAAGGGACGGAAATCACGCAGGATCTGACAGCTGGGACAGCTACCAGGTGAAAGACTACACCATAACCTGGTGAGGTTGGAGAACGGAAGCTATCGGCGGGTTCAGCCGATTCTGCTCCGAAATTATTGATGATAAAACAACTCCGCACAATAAGTCGGGACCGAATGGGGACCGACGCTGGGAGGATATTCTCCTCCCGGCTTAAATATGATGAAGATTTCTCCAAAGGGAGGGGAGGATAATTGAAAGGGGTATTGGGAGAGGCACTTCCTCTCCCAATTTTCACCATTCAAACATTCAAAGATCGGTCATCCGATCCAGCAGGAACCGGACTTTTTTTGCATCAGATCAAGAACGTCGCAGAGTTTCGTCGCTGCGGCCCTGACCGTTTCAAGGCCCGTCTCGTCCTCTCTCGCAGGCTCGAGGCCGATCCCTCCGAAGTGGTTGTCGTCACCGACGACAACCATCCCGTGGATGTGCATCCAGGTCTGGATCGCTTCGATCGTCTTCTCCTGGCCTCCGTTCCTGGACCGTCCCACGGCGATGGCAGAGCCCACCTTGTTCTTCAAAACGAAGCCTTGCCGTCTCAATAGAAGGGTCCTGTCGAAGACCGCCTTGAGCTGGCCGGTGACGTTCCCAAAGTAGACCGGCGATGCGACGATTATCCCCTCGGCGGCCGCCAGCGTCTCGTAGACCTCGACCATGTCGTCTTCGATGGGACAGGGCCTCTCCCGACCGCACTCGCCGCAGTCGGTGCAAAACCCCACCTCAAGCTCAGAACAAAGAAGCCTCTCTGTCCTAAAGCCTCGTTCGGTCGCGATCCTCAAAGCCTGGTCGAGGAGGTGCTCGGCGTTTCCTCCCCTTTTCGGACTTCCAGATATGCCAACAATCGTAAAAATCTCCCTCCTGAAAATTCGCCCAATCGGCGGGATCGGGTCTGATCTTGGGCTTGGATCTGGGGCTTATTAGATTTTTCTGAGCCGAACTGATCACAAGATTTATGATATGAGAACAACAACCCGGAAGGAGGGGACGAGATGCGCATCGAAATTACTGCACTTTTGGACCAGGACGTCTACACCCAGAAGGGCGTCTTCGTCGGACGGGTTGACGACGTGATGCTCGATCCGGATGTGGGCGAGGTGAACGGCCTTGCTCTCGGGAACGTGAACAAGTCCTTCCTCGACCTCAAGGGGAGAGGGATAATAATACCCTACAAGGGCGTCACCGCCGTCGGGGACATCATAATCACCAAACACTTCGGCACCATGCCTTACAACAATGACAAGAAGGGCAAATAGCCGGGAGATCTACGCCGACCTCAGGGTTCGCGCCCCGCTGGTAGTGAGGGCTGACGGCCGGGGCTTTGGAAAGATCCTCAAAGAGGCGAAAAAGCCCTACGACCTCGATTTCGCAAGAGTCATGGCGAAAGCGGCAAGGGGCTTTTTCGAGGAGTCAGGGCTTGGGCCCGCCCTCGCGTTCACCTTCTCTGACGAGATCAACCTCCTCTTCCTGAAGACGCCTTTCAACGGCCGTCTCGAGAAGATCGACTCGGTGGTGGCTGGGTCCCTCTCGGGCCTGCTCGCACTCGGCATCTCAAAGGCCGTCGCCATGGATGCGAGGGCGATCCCACTCTGCCCAGAGGAAGTCGGTGAGTACTTCGCCGAAAGGCAGGATGAGGCCTGGAGAAACCACGTCTTCTCCTATGGGTTTTACGCCCTGATCGAAGACGGCCAGACGCCGAACCAGGCGATGGGAAGCCTCCAGGGGATGAAGGAGGGCGAGATCCACGAGATGCTCTTTCAAAGGGGTGTGAACCTCGCCAAGAATCCGGCATGGCAGAGGCGAGGCATCCTGATCCGCCGAGAGATGGATGAGTACGGGAAAGGGATCGTCGAGGACTGGGAGCCGCCCCTCTTCAGGTCGGAGGAGGGGAGAAGCCTTCTCGAAAGGACGATTCGCGAGCTTTAGGAGCTGAAAATGATGTTCATGGAGATGAAGGAAGAGGAAGAAGCGAAGAAGGAGACGGTTAAGCCCAAAACCAAGCAGTTCATCCCCAGGGCCGTGGGCCAGAAGGTGACGATCAGGCTGTTGGACGGAAGGCCCCTGATTGCGAGGCTCGAGTCGCACAACAACTACGAGCTGCTTTTGGATATCGGAAAGGGCAAGAAGATGATCGTCTTCAAGCACGCCATCGGCACCATGGAGTACGCCGTCCAGGAAGAAGGTCGCTGAAAGGCCTTTTATGGAATTTTGGCTAGGTTTGGTGGGGGGTCGGCCAGGTGGCGAATGAGGAGCATCTTCGGATAATCAAACAGGGTGTGGAAGTCTGGAATCGTTGGAGAGAAGGTAATCCAGAGATAATCCCAGACTTAAAAGGGGCTGACTTGAATGGGAAAAACCTGAGAGATGCTAACCTAAGCGGGGCGGAACTGCGTGCGTCTAACCTGATTGGTGCTAACCTAATTGGGGCTAACCTGACTAAGGCGGACCTGACCAGGGCTAAACTGATTATAGCTTACTTGGATGGGGCTGACCTGACCGGAGCAGACCTGACTAGGGCTAAACTGACTAGGGCTTACCTGATTAAGGCTAAATTGAGAGGGGCTAAACTGACTGGTGCTGACCTGACCGAGGCTAAACTGACTGGGGCTAACCTGAATGGCGCTGACCTGACTCGTATCCAGTTAGTTGAGACAAACATTGCGGACGCTGCACTTACAAATTGTAAGGTATACGGAATTTCTGCCTGGGGATTAGAAGGCATGCCCCAAGACCAATCCAATCTTATCATCACTCGTGATGATGAGCCGACTATCACCGTAGACAATCTCGAAGTTGCTCAGTTCATCTATCTGATTCTCCACAGCCCAAAAATACGAGACGTCATCGACACTATCTCCAAAAAGGCAGTATTAATCTTGGGCAGGTTTAACGAAGAAACACAAAAGCCGGTTTTGGAAGCCATTCGGGATGAATTGAGGAAGCATGACTATTTGCCCATACTCTTCGACTGGGACAGACCTGTCAGTCGAAATTATTTGGAGACGGTTTCAACCCTTGCTCACCTATCCAGATTTGTAATTGCTGACATCACTGAACCAAGAAGCATTCCCGCCGAGCTTATGAGTATAGTTCCCGCGCTTCCATCCGTGGCTGTTCAGCCTTTAATGCTCAGATCGGATTATGAATACGCTCTTTTCGACCACATCAAGAGTTTCAAGTCGGTTTTGCCCGTGTATCTCTACGAGAGTCAAGAGATGCTGCTAGCGAACCTCAAAGAGCATGTTATCGATCCCGCCGAAGCGAAGGCCAGAGAATTGATTTCGCCAGCAGAAAAGAGATAGCTTCCGACGTTTTTTACCATTTCTGAGATTGCCGAAGCCGCCTTCCGAGAGCCCCTGGAATCTCGGACCACTCGATTTTGTGCTCGCCCTCGCTGTCGTGGACGACGCATTTGCCGTGGGGAGAGGAGTCGCCTCTCTCGAAGTCCTCATACCTTCGAACCAGCTCGATCGCCTCTTTGATCTCGACGATCTGCCTTCTTTTGAGAAGCTCGGCAAGCTTTTGGGATGCCTCAAAGCCGATCTCACCGCCGAGCCCCCGGCACTCGGACCAATCGAGACGACCGTCTTCCAGGTAAAAGGGATAGGTTTGGCATAGAAGGGGCCTTGCCTCATAGATCTTGCACCCTTCCTCCGAATAATAGCGGCAGTCTCGATCCTCTTTTCTCAGGCGCCACTCCAGGGTGTGAAAGTTCCCACCGATGTCCCACTCGCCCTCCAGGGGGGGCTCGGCCACCTCCAGCCAGCCTTCGCCCGCCAGGGCCACGATTTCCCTAATCTCGAAAGGGAAGACCACGACGCTGTTCTCCTCGCCCCGGCAGCAGTCGCCGCACCTCATGCACCAAAAGCCGATCCGCCTTATCTCGCGGGCCAGATCCTCTGCTGACAGCCTCTCGGCCCTCTTTAGCTGAAGCGCGAGGTCCGCTTGCATCTCCTCGAGGTCAGCTCGATTCACCGGCCACTAACTCCGTTCTCTGCAGACATCGAGGAAGTTTTCAAGAAGCTGGATGCCGCCCTCGGTGTGGACAACCTCGGGATGCCACTGGACACCGTAAAGGGGCCGTTCATCGTGCCTCATCGCCTCGATCTCGCAGACCTCAGACCTCGCCAGAACCTGAAAGTCCGGGGGGAGCTTTACCACTTGATCAGCGTGAGAAGCCCAGGTCTTTATCTTCGGGGAAAGGCCCTTCAAAATGTCGTCCTCCTCCAGCACCTCGACATCGACCTCGGCGTACCCGCCGATGGCCCCCTTCTCGACCTTACCTCCAAAAGTCTCGGCCATCACCTGGAGACCGAGGCAGATGCCAAGAATCGGTATGTCGAGCTGCGTCAGGTACTCGGAGCAGTTTCCAGCCCGCTCAAGAGAGGGCCCTCCGCCGAGGATCAGACCGTCGGCCTCGATCTCATCTGCCGGAGTCTGGTTGGAGATCATCCTCGCAGAGACGAGGTCCCTTACGCTTCGGTGGATCAGGTGGTTGAACTGACCATAGTTATTTACTACAAGCACTAACATTATTACCTCGACGTATTTCGCATTTAGATGATAAACCTTACATTAAGTCCCGGTCCGGTACGCCGATCGGATCAGACCAGCTTTTCGATATCTTCGGCTCCCTCAAGGACGGTGAATCCGGGGATGGCCCTCAGACGCTCGATGTTCTCCTTGTCCAGAGGTCTAGTCACGACGGAGATCGTCGCCTTCCTTATGGCGCCGTAAGGGCATAGATCCCTGCAAGTCCCGCAGCCGTCGCATCTCACCAGATCGATCTGCTCCTCGATGGCGTTCTTGGGGCATCTTTCCCTGGGCTCGCAGACCTCGCACCGCATGCAAAGATCTCTGTCGATGGTGTAAGGGGGCTGGGTCTCGGCGCTATCCTTGACGTCGGTTGGAAGAACGTAGACCGGAACTTCCGCCTTGTTGGCGAGGGCAGCCGCGTTCGTCGCCAGGCTGTCGGCGATGCCGACGGCCATCTTTGCGACGGTGTTGGCGGTGGCGGGGGCGATGATCAATAGGTCGAACTTGTTCATCATGAACCGGCCGGTCTTCGGGCTGCTGCTGCCCTCTTCTCGCTCCAGAAAGATCTCCTCCAGGTATCCGCCTCCCGAGATCTCGGGCAGCTGATCGAAGAGGCCGTACATCCTCAAAACCTCCTCTCCTGCCTTGGAGACGAAGGTGCAGACCCTGT
>DUKF01000091.1 GCA_013329455.1 Methanotrichaceae archaeon
TCTATCAGCGTCTCAGGGCCCTGGATCTGGACGTGTATCGAGCCGAGAGGCTCTTCCTCCGGAGGGAAGCTCACCTTCCCGACGGTGGCTGCCTGTTTGTTCAGCCTGAACTGGATCGAGTCCCCGACCTCTCCATGAAGCATCACGGACCTCGCGGTGTCCAGGATCCTCTGCTCTCTCAAGAGGCGGTGAAAGGTCGAGAGAAACTCTGCGCCGCCCCGACCTTCGATCCGATTCTCGCTGGATGCAAGCTCAAGGCCGGGAAAGAGCATCTCCAGGGCACCGGCCACCTTTTCCGGGCTTTCGGTGGGCCTGACGGACACGCTAGCTGATAGCTCGATCATCTTCTATCCAGTTTTTCGTCCTGGTATTTTAGATTTCGGAATTTTGGACAGTTGGTAGGCTGAGGAAACAATGGGCTGATGAGACAACCTCAGACGCTGCTCGTCCTGAACCTGAGGATCGCAGCGATCCCGCCGAAGGCCCTATAGAGCTGGGCACCCTCCTCGAAGTCGGTGGAGACGATCTTGACGTCGCTTCCGCTATCGTCGGCCATCTTGGATAGGTCGGCGATGATGTCCACCTCGTCTGTGATAATGAGCTGAGATCCGCAGTTAGGGCAGTTTCCGAGCGGAGGGCTGCTCGGGGTTCTCGTCTCCTCCTTTGAGCAGTCGCAGCTCGCGTTGGTGCACTTGATGAAAGTCCTCGTCTTACGCAAGTCCTCTGAGAGGAGGAGGGTGTCCACCGCCCCCATGATCAGATTCTGCCGGACCTCCTCCTCCCCGTAAGAAGCGAGACCCTTGTCGCTCACCAGCTCCTTCATGAACCTCCTCATGACGAGCTTCTCCTGGGTGAGCTCGAGGTCGAGGAGCCTATCCTGAGCCGCCTCCACTAGCTCGTGAAGGCCTGACTCGTCGGTGTAGGAGACGTCTAAAGCGTCCAGGATCTTCTGCTGAAGTTCGTGGTGGAGGAACTGGCCGTCGACGAACTCCTCCTTGGTTGGAGACGGCCCTCCGATCAGTATCCCCTGGAGGTCGTTTCTGTCGATAGGGAGGAAGGCATCGGTGGCGCTGTCCCCTATCCTCTTGTAGAAGTCGTGAATCGCGATCAGTCTCAGCTGTTGGAACCTTCGGCTGCTCTGACCGCCCTTCCTCTGCTTTCCGGGGACCGAGGATGTGAGGTGCTTCAGGGAATCGATCTGCTTTCCCTCCAAGATCCCGATCGTCGCCTCCCTTCTGTCCAGGACGACCAGGCCGAAGGTCTTCTTCTCCGACAGCATATCCTCAAGAGGGGTGAGGAGGAAAGAGGAGTCGCAGTGGTACCGGTAGGTGACGATCGGATCTGGCGGCTCCAGAACCTTGCTATACATGTCGGTCTTGTTCCCGCCGACGTCGACCGCCCCCACGAATATGGCAACGCCGTTCGGCGGCGGCCTCGGGATCAGGCGGAGCCTTGCCATCACCGACTCGAGAGCGCTCTGGACGTTGGTTCGGGTGAGCTTTGACTTGATGTTGGATGCCTGACCGTGCTCGTCTCTGAGCTGGGATGTCACGTCCGAGACCTGCTTGTCGGGTGGGATGTAGAGCGAGATCAGCTCCGTACCCCTACCGCTCTTGCTCCTCAGGTCTTCGAGCAGACGTTTGAATTCGTACTTTTCTTGGGCGGTAAATTCCATCTGGTATTCTCCTTAAAAAGGGCCCGTGAATGGTAGTTGCGATCGATATGCGGGCGTCCTGGCGGAACGGCCGTTTCAGAGGCAAAAGGGGCACGGGCCTTATGTAAGTTTCGCCATATCAGACGCCAAATAGACGCCGACGACCTCGGACCGCCGCATCTCCAAGCCGGGTCTGTCTCTTCAGGACAAGCCCTTTAACTTCGGAAGATGTCCCCCAAACATGGAAAAGAAGATCGCAGTGATCGGCGGAACCGGAATCGAAATCGAAGGCGAGGCCATTTCGATCGATACCCCCTACGGCAAAGTGAGGCCGAGGGTGACGAAGTTTAACGGTGAAAAGGTTCTCTTCATCCCACGACACGGCGAGGGTCACCTTTCACCCCACCGGATTAACTACAGAGCTCTCCTCTGGGCCGCTAAAAAGTGGGGCGCGGTCCGGGTCATATCCACCAACACCGTGGGCACGATGTCCTGGCACCCGGTAGGAAGCTTCGTCGTCCCCCACGACTTCGTGGAGTTCACCAAGTCCCGGCCCCAGACCTTCTTCGAGGAGGAGGCGGTTCACGTCGATATGACAAGCCCCTACTGCGCTGAGGCGAGAAGAGCCCTCACCGAGGGCGCAAAGGTCGCAGGCGCTGAGGTCTACGAGGGGGTCTACGTCTGCACCGAGGGGCCGCACCTTGAGAGCCCCGCCTCGATCAGGATGCTGAGACAATTTGGAGACGTCGTCAGCATGACAGGCTATCCAGAAGTGGTCCTGGCCCGAGAGCTGGAACTGTGTTATGCATCGATATGCATCGTCACAAACCCGGCCGCGGGGATGAGAAAAGAAGCTATGGCAGCGACGGAGATCGTCGACCAGATGGCAAAATCTGCGGATTTGCTGACTGAGATCATAAAGGCGGCAATTTCGAAGATACCAGAAGAAAGGCGCTGCCTGTGCGGCTCGGCCCTCGCCGAGGCGAAGCTCTGATCAAGGTGTATAATCGAATGAGACAAATAGAATTGAACACATACATCTCCTTTAACCACCGATTTCGTCCTTTTTGCAAACCAATACAAGAAAATCAGGAATACGGGCGCCATCAAATCGGTTCGGATAGAGCGTGGACCAAGATTCAGGAGGTTCAGGTTCCAGCAACTGCAAAAGGCGAAATCCGCAAGAGATTAAGGAGTTCACAGTATCTCCAAGTGTCCGATGCCAGGCTACCGTAGGTTCCATACCAGAGTTCGGGCCCCAGGGGACAAGAAACGGTCCCCGCTCGAAATAGCGGTCAACTTTCCTGTACAGCTTTTTTCCTTCTCCGTCCTTCACCCAGCCGAATACAGGGGTGGAAAAACATGGATGGTTTACGATGTGGAGATAAATGCCTCCAGGCTGTAAAAGACGGCCGAACTCCCTGAAAGCCCCTTCGAAATCCGCGGTATCCTGGATGACATTATTGGTGACTACAGCGTCAAAAGAACGGTCGGCTAAAAAGGGGAGAGAAGCTATATCTCCGTTATGATATGTGATCGATAAGGGCTCATATTGCTCTTCTGCCAGAGCAAATGCCAACATCTGATGAGAACACTCTACCGCTGTGACAACGGCGCCCAGTTCGGCCAATTTCCGGCTCAGGTAACCATCGCCACAACCAGCATCGAGTATACTTTTCCCCTCGGTATCCCCCAACGTCTCAAGTATTATTGGGTCCAATAAATCTCGGCGGTTGGGGTCGTTCCCTCCGAAATTCCGGTGCCACGTATCTGCATTGCAGTTCCATCTTTCTGTGCTATCGTTCTGAGTATAACGCATCAAGTATCCCCTCACCGGCAATCAAAATCTGTTTACTGAAGCTTTTCTTTGATACTACCGGTTCAGAAAGGGCCGGGCTGGGGAACGGGGCCCCCAACTACGGACCGTTGATATGAAGCGAGTCAGAAGTTGAGCTTCAACCTAGAGAACCGTCACTGTGATGCTGGCCTGGCCGCTGGACCCAGCACTGTCGGTCACGGTCAGGATAACGACGTAGCGCCCTTTGCTCATCTCTGACGGCAGCTTCTGGAAAGACCTCTCCGTGGAGAGGGTCCCATCCAAAGATGACGACCAGCGATAAGAGTAGGGCTTCTTCCCGCCTTCAACCTCGCCTTCGAAGCTCACGGCCTTGTCGCCGGATAGGACCGAACCCGTGGCAGGAGCAGTTATCGCCACCACAAGCTCAGAGACCGATTCGTCCGACTGGCTGGCCTTCTCCCCCTCGCTCTGATCGGAGCAGCCCGCAACGAGACAGGCTGCAAGGCAGATCAGAAGCGAGACCGCTTTAGAAAAGTTGGCTTTCATGATCTTCCAGTGAGTCTCAGTTCATGTTCCTAAGAGCTGGTCCACAATCTTTTTTGTGGCCAGGACAGCCGGAGAGTCGTCGGGCAGGTCGAAGACGGTCTTTCCCTCGTAGGCGATCTCCATGAAGTTGGGATCGTCGGGAATTGCGCCCAGGTACTTGAACCCGAGGCTCTCTGCGGTCTTCTCAACCTTGTCCAACATATCGGGCCTGGTCTTGTTGGCGACGACGTAGTAGTTCTCGATCGTCGCCCCGATCTCCGAGGCAACCTCTTTTATCCGCTTGAGGGTGTCGAGGCTGACCTTGCTCGCGTCAGTTACGATTATGGCGTCGTTGATCTTGCCCGAGGTCTTCCGGGAGATGTGCTCCACCCCAGCCTCGCAGTCCATGAGGAGGTAGTTGTAGGTCTCACCCTCGACGGTCTTCTCGAAGACCGCCCGAAGGAGGTTGTTGACCGAGCAGAAACAACCAGATCCCTCACCCCGGCCCATGATCAGCATGTCATAGCCGTCCTGCTCGCCCTCCATCAGGAGGGTGTCGAAGAGGTTATGGAATATGTCGAGGCCCGTCAGCTCAGGGCTCTGCTCCCGCTGTCGCTTGTACTTCTGGAGCATGTCGGAGAGCCTCGGCGTCCCTTCAGCCCCGAGGAGGCTTGCCAGACACTCGTTGGCATCCGCGTCGGCAGCGAGCAAGCCCTCTTCACCCCGCCTGACCAGCTCACGCAGGATCAGGGCTGTGAGGGTTGTCTTGCCGGTGCCGCCCTTTCCGAAGAATCCTAGTATCTTCATGAGGCAACGGGCACCGCCAGAATTTCCGTCTTTCTGATCTCCACCCTGCGCAGCGGATATATCACCTTTGCATCCCTGTATATATCGAGAGAGAGCCTGCCCAGGACGACCTCCTGGATGAACTGGCTGAGGTCAAGGGTTCCTGCCTTCTCCTGAATTATGCTAGAGGCTATGCCCCTGATCGTCTTGACCTGAGCGGTCCTCGCCCTCTTCACGGTGAAGCAGCTCGGCTTTACCCTGACTTTGTAACCGTCGCTGGTAGTGACGTCGATGATGGTGTCGATCCGGGAAGTTCTTCTCTTGACCAGGGACCTTATGTAATCGCTAGTCAGCTCGTGGCCTACGAACTTGGTGTAAGCGGAATCGCCAGCCACCTGGTCCACCTTGAACTTGAGCTTGATGTTCTGTTTGGAGAAGTTGTTTGTCAGCTCTCCAAGAGTGGTCTCGATGACTCTTCCCATCAGCTTGCTCGGGTCGCTGGCAAGGGTCTCCCCGACGGGAGACTTTCCGAACATATCAGGGCCTACGACCTTGTACCATTGCTTAGCCTTGACCTTCCTGCTGTCAGACTTTCTCTGTGACCTTCTCGCCAATAAACATCCTCCAGTAAGGGTAATT
>DUKF01000134.1:0-143 GCA_013329455.1 Methanotrichaceae archaeon
CACCGGGCGGAAAGTCGATCCTCGCCCTCCCCTCGACCGCTGAAGACGGCATAGCATCGAGGATCGTGCCCTTCCTCAAGCCGGGCTCCGGCGTGACATTGAACCGGGGCGACGTCCACTACGTCGTCACCGAGTACGGGATC
>DUKF01000134.1:184-4115 GCA_013329455.1 Methanotrichaceae archaeon
AACATCCGTGAGAGGGCGATGGACCTGATATCGATCGCCCATCCCGACTTTAGGCCCTGGCTGATCGAAGAAGCGAAGAGGCGAAACCTCATCTACCTGGATCAGGCCTTCGTCCCAGGCGAGGGCGGGATCTATCCGGAGAGCCTCGAGATCAGGAGGACTACGAAGTCAGGGCTTGAGATCCTGCTCCGGCCCGTCAAGATCAGCGACGAGTCCCACCTCAAGGAGTTCTTCCACGCCCTCTCGGACGAGAGCCTCTACAGCAGGTTCATGACCCCGAGAAAGGACCTCTCCCACCGATGGCTCCAAGACTTCGCCGTCATCGACTATTCGAGAAATATGGCGATCCTGGCGGTGGTAGAGGACAAAAAGACCGAGAGGGAGACGATCGTCGGGATAGGCCAGTACAACATGACCGGCAAGACCCACATGGCCGAGGTCGCCTACGTGGTGAGGGACGACTATCATCGGCGTGGGGTGGGTAGAGAGCTTCTCAGCCGCCTCACCTACCTCGCCAAGAAGCAGGGTCTCCTCGGCTTTGTGGCGGAGGTTCTCTCCACCAACACCCGGATATTTCAGATGTTCCAGAAGATGGGCTTCGAGCTTGAGAAGGTCTGGGAGGAGGACGGCTTCTACGAGATGAGAGCTCACTTCGGCGATGTCGGCAGGTCCGGCGGGAACGTCGAGATTGAAGGCAGCGTCCGGGATTGAGAGGCTGCGTGCCCGATCCGATGCCAATATCTTGACGCTTCAGAGGCATTCGTTGAGCCCATTTCAGATCAGATCAATGACCGCGTTCGAGACTCCAACGAGCTCGACTTGAAAAATCTGATCGCCTGCCCGAGATCCCTGTCGGGCACGTCGGTCTTCGAGGATTCCAAGGCCAGACCTAGAAGATGATGGACCGGGGCGGATTCGACACAGTGATCGAACACCTGTCGTAAGTGCGATGCGGATGATCGAATGACGTGTTACCACATTAGCAGCAAACCTATTTCATCGAGTAATCCGCGGATCTCGCGCAAGGTGTGTTGCCGCCAATTAGACAACAGGTACAAAATATAAAAAAAATATAAAAATTTAAAGATTGCCCAACGCTTCCCTGACCATTTGTTCCACCAGCGAGATGACTCCAGCAATGCCCAGCTCTCTGAGAGATCCCCGGGACATCTTCTCCTCCAGCATGTTAAAAAATATCAGTGTCAGCATCGTGCGAAGCTCGCCATCGTCCAGCGTGGAGGAGATCGATCCTCCGCCCTGATCCAACGGCATACCCGGGTATCTATCCAGCTTCTCTGCTAGCGTATCGAAGGACGTCAACATGTTTGGGTCGATCGCCTCTATGATGGCCCTGGACGAGCGGATATCTGGCATATTCTCTTACCACCCCAGATTACTTTTACGAAGAATGTAGGCGGTACAGATACTTAAGTCTGTCGGATTGTCCAATAATCCAATGTTGTAAATATCTTAATATCAAATCATCCGACATTCTTATATAGTCGATGTGGATAATTATATCTAACTTTGTATAAGGGGACGCTTTAAAATGAGAAGTATCAGTTTACTCATACTGACTATTTTGCTGATGGTGGTCGGAAACCTCGCGGGCGCGGGGATGGACCTCGCAGGAAGAAAGACGTGTGACGTGTCGAAGGCCATGAGCAAATTGTACAAGAACAGCTCGAAGAACATCGCCAGAATTTTGTACGAGGACCGTACAGGTCGAGGGTTTGGAGATCTCCAGGCCGAAACCGGTTTGACCCGAAACAAGCTCAATCACGAGCTGATATCGATGAGAAACCTGGACCTCGCAAAGCTTGTGGACGGTAAATATTACCTAACCTGGTATGGCGCTCTTTTGCTGGAGAACGCAGATCTTTGTGAGAGGGCGCTGGCCGAGATCGACGAAAATAAGCTATTCGAACCGGTTAATCCAGAACCCGTCGACTGAATAAGCGAGAGGTCGATGTAGTGCGGCCGAATCGCACCACATCGAACCCCAACCTCCCGACTGAAGGTTAGGACACCTCACGCTCTTCTCGTCGATGAATAACTGGACGACGGACCGGAAGCAGCGATCGGAGATCACCTCATCCCGGCCCAGCGGACCGAAAAGATCGTCCTTGCTCATTCAGGACATTCTCGTCTTGTCATATCGCCAGGTCGAAGCGTTTCGGGACCGATCCCGAAACCTCAAACCTCGCCCCCCTGGTAGCTGCTCAGCTTATCGAGAACGACCTCCTCTTGCTGGAGATCGATGTCCCCCAGGCCATCGCTCTCATTCTCGAAGTACGTGCCGAAGACGTCGAAAAGGTTCCTGTATGGCTCTGAGACCTGCAAGGGCAACGATTGGCGCTCCCACTCGCCAAGCTCCACGGGCTCAGGAACCACAATACCGTCTTCGTGAGTGACTGAGGGCTGGACCGGCTTTTCGCTCTCCAGGGCCTCTCTTTCGTCCACTATCCAGTTCTTTAGAAGGTCTGCGTACCTCGATAGGAGGACTGCCTTTCTGATGCCGTCGTTCTGGTAGAAGTCAGGCTCGACCTCAGGGAAGATCACCTGGGCCTCGTCGCTGTCCACGTTGCCGTTTCTATCCTCGTAGCTCACCGTGAGTGTGAGGTTCCCGTCGGGCGAGATCTGATCGAGCTTGATCAGGATGATCCCGCCTTTGACCTCTCCCTCCTCGGCCTTGGAGGGGAAGAGGGTGTTGACCTTCATGATCTCGCCCGTTGCCTCATCGGCCTCCGGAGATCCGTAGACCTTCTCTATCCTGTATCCGGGCGCGTCAAGCATGAGAAGGAGGTCGAAGACAAGAGGCGTCACCATGAAGTCGAACTCCTCGTCCATCCTCTCTTCAAACTCGCTCGCCGAGTGGACCGAGTAGTAATTGGCACCCCGGACCTTGGTGATCTTCTCGACCAGCGCTGTGTTGAAGTCGACGCCCACCCCTATGAAAGTGGTGTAGATTCCCTCGTCAGCGTTCTCTTCGAGGATGCTCAAAAGGCCACCTTCCCCAGTCTCGCCCAGGTTCGGCATGGCGTCGGTGATGAAGATTATCCTGTTCTCCCGCTCCGAGGGATCGATCTCGACATACTTGCCGAAAGCAGCAGTTCCCTTCTCCATCCCGGACTCCATGTTCGTTCCGCCGTACTCCTCGACGTCGAGGATGGCATCTTCAAGGGTTTCGAGGTCTTTGTCCTCGACTTTTGTCAGAGGCTCGACGACGTAGGCCTCATCGCTGAAGATGGCGAGGCCGAAGCGGTCGTCATCCTCGAGGTGGCTCAAAAGGTCCACCACGGCCTGGTCTGCGATCTCCATCTTCGTCTTGCCCGAGTCCGTATCCTCCTCGATTTCAACCTTGTTCCCGAACTGGTCGTAGTAGTAATCGTTGAAGGGGCTGCCCATGGAGCCAGAGTAGTCGAGGACGACGACCAGGTTCAGCTTCTTCCTCGCAAAGTCGGTGATCCCCGAATTGAGGCCGACGGATAGGTAGCGCTGAGCTTCTCCGGATATTGGGTCTTTCGAGATGGCGTAGCTGTAGGAGGGACAGAAGAGCTTTTCGCATGCTTCCATCTGGCCGGTCTCAAAGTAGTAGTCATAAAAGAGCCCCTCGTAGGTCACGTCCGTGGGAAGAGGCATGTAACCCTGCTCGATGTTCTCCCGGAAGTTTTCGATGTCCTTTGCCCCACCGACAGCAAAGCCGACGGAGGAGCTTGGGCTTGGCAGAGGTGCAGGAACGCTATACATGGCAGGCGACCCGACCCCTGACGCACCGGACCCACCCGACTTAGCCATCCCAGGGGCAGCCATCCCCTCCTCAGCGATCCATCCTTCCTGAACTTCGAACAGAACTGTGTCGCTCTCGGCCTCGTCCAGGGTGTACCAGACCTCATAGTCCCCCACCCACTCAGCCTGATACCAGGCACCG
>DUKF01000193.1 GCA_013329455.1 Methanotrichaceae archaeon
TCGGTGAGGGTGTCGGTGTAGATCTCGTCGGGGTCGTCGGCCAGCTGAAGATGCAGGTCGTAGGGCATCAGCTGGTCGACCCCCATCTTCGCCCTCCTGAACTCGTGGTACCCGACAAAGTCCCCTTTCCTCTCCTTGAAGACGGAGTTCATCTCTTCTATCTGCTCTTCTGAGAGGTAGCTCTCGAACATCTTGGCGGCGTAAGCATCAGAGTAGTTCAGCTCCCGGTTCACCAGGTCGTCTTTATTTGCCTTCTGGAGGTAGAGGGCCGCCATTTTGTCCGACTCGTTGATGAGGTGGTAGAACCTCCTGTCGTAGCAGATCTTCCTGTTCTCTCGATTTGAATCGGTGGCGAGGAGCTTGTAGTAGGATTGGGCGTTGATCGGGTACTCCTGTCCGTCGGTGAGGGTGATGTTTCCGGCGACGGTGACGTTGTTTGTGATCTCCTTCATAGCCTGGGTCTCAAGCTTCATCCGAAGGTCTGCGATCTCGGCTATGAAGGCGGCGTGGGTCTCGTTTCGCGGCCTGTGGTCTGCGTATCGGATGTAGGTGTTTTCGAGATACGTTCTGTATTTTTCGAGCCCTGGTTCCTGCCCAAAGAGCTCTTCCCACTCCTCTTTAGAGTGGGACTTGAGCTTTATCTCCGCGAAAGATGTGGTTTTGTAATAGTCGGTGTAAAATGTCTGGATATCGGAGATGAAGGTCTCAAAGAACTCGTCGTTGACGTTGAGGCTGTTTTGGGCGGAAACGTAGGATGAGAGACGGTCGAGGGATACGGAGAGGTTCTTCTCGTCTTCCAGGTACCCCAGAAGGACCGTGCCATTGAGGTCTTCGAACTCGGGCCGGTAGGTCTGGTTGATATTCTCAGCTTCCAGCTTCATGCGGTCGAATTCCAAAGTTGCCTCATCTCTGTTCTCGAAGAGAAAAGAGAGGTTCCAGCACGTGGTGACTTTCTCGACATCCAGCTGAGAGGCCGGTTTGGGTGCCTCTTCGCCGGCGGGTTCCGCTCCAAAAGGCGCAGCCATGAAAATCACCGTCGCAACAAATATTCCTGCCAGGATATTAACCTTCATTGTTCAACACCGTCTCCCTTATGCTGATAAGTTCGAACTCATTTTGATCTGGCAGACTACTTAAATTTTCGTCTCCAAAATCCCCGGTCTACATCTGAGAATTCGACGTTGAGCATGATTTTTGCCCGAGATAGACCTTGTACAATTCTGCATATATGGCCAACTCCTCGGGAGATGATCAGAACCGGAGCGGCTTCAGAGCCTGACCTGCTTCAGGGCGGTGCTGGATCGTCCTGATCAGCCTTCCTCCAGATTCTCCAAATACCGCTCGATTCTGTCGAGGCCCTCGGCGATATTCTCAATCGAGTTAGCGTAAGAGAACCTGAGGTAGCCCTCGCCGTTCTCGCCGAAGTCAACGCCTGGGGTCACGCCGACGTGGGCTTTTTCCAGGATATCGAAGGCGAGGTTATACGAGTCGCCCGAGAGGTGCCTGGCGTTGACGAAGACGTAGAAGGCGCCCGTGGGCTCCACGACGATCCCAAAGCCCAGTTCTCTCAGCCGTTTGATCATGAACCGTCGCCTCTCGTCGTAGATCCGCCTCATCCGGCTGACGTCCTCCCTGGTCTCCTGGAGAGCTGCGATTCCCGCCCTCTGGACGGCGGAGTTGGCGCAGATGAAGAAGTTCTGCTGCATCTTCTGGATCGGCCTTATGAATTCGGGCGGCGCGATCAGGTAGCCGAGACGAAGGCCCGTCATGGCGTAGAGCTTGGAAAAGCCGTTCAAGACTATGGCATCGTCGGTGAACTCCAGGATCGAGTGTTCCTTGCCCTCATAGACGAGGCCGTGATAGATCTCGTCGGATATCACCCGGGGCGAGAGCTCGGCGATCGCCCGCATCCTTCCAGCGGAGAGGACGTTTCCCGTCGGATTTGAGGGCGAGTTGATGAAGACAGCCCGGGTCCGATCGGTGATCTTCTCGGCGATCGCCTCCGCCCGCAGCTGAAAGCCATCCTCCTCGCTGACCGGGACGGGAACCGGCACCCCGCCAGCAAACCGAATGAAGTTTGGGTAGCAAGCGTAGCCGGGGTCGGAGATGATCACCTCGTCGCCCGCCTCAAGAAGCGCAGCGAAGACGAGCATCATGGCTGGAGACGTCCCCGAGCCGACGACGATTCTATCAGCTTCAACAGAGACGCCGTACCGAACATTGTAATGCTCGGCGATCGCCTCCCGAAGCTCGGGGTCGCCGAGGCTGTGGGTGTAGTGGGTGTGCCCCTCCTCCAGGGCCCTTTTCACCGCCTCGCAAACCGGGGCGGGAAGGTCGAAGTCGGGCTCGCCCACTTCCAGGTGGACGACGTCGATCCCCTGTTTCTCCATCGCCCTGGCGCGCTCCAGAACGTCCATCACCAAAAAGGGCGTCATCTCCTCTGCTCGTCTCGAAATCATGTCGTGGGGCTCCTGATTGTGGTATCTGGGTTGATAGTTGCGATTCTTCTCACGATTTATTCGCTTTTATTTTTCGAATATCAATTGGCTTTTAGCTTCGATAGATCGATGCTCGGTACTCATCTCAAACTCAACCGTACCCATTTTAAATCTCGTCAATTGGTTAAATAACAGCACAAATGCCATTAAAGCAATTAAAAATGTAGATTGACTTACAAATAAAGTATCAGAAAGCTTAGAAATCCAAAATAAATAGAATAATAGTATGATATATCCAAGTATCCTCGCCGCAAATATTTTCTGAATGTCGGAGATTTCTGGCAGATCTTTTCTTTTCTCAATTACTCTAAGATTGCGAATCGCTTTTACGTTTAAGGGATCGAGTTCTGCGGCTTTTTTGAATTCTATTTTTGCATCATTATATCGTCTCAATTTTGTGTATGTCCATCCGAGGTTGTTATGCATTTCAGATTTTGTAGGATTTTCTATTGAAGCTGGCCGTCCCCATAGCGCGGCCAGGTATTTACCTTCTGCTTCTTCAAAATAACACTCATCCGCAAGTATGTCAGCAAGCGTTGCAAGTGCATGAGGGTTCCATTGATCAATTTGAAGGGCTGTTCTCGCTTCTTTTTCAGCTTCCGAAAACCTCGAACCTTCCCTCAAGATAATCGCATAGTTATTGTGAGCTTCTATCAATTTGGGAGCATATTGTATGGCTTTTTTGTATTGCGCTTCAGCCTCTTCTTTTCGACCCAGATCTGTGAGCAGGTCTGCGTAATTGTAGTATACACCAGCAAATGTTGGATCTAGCTTAATCGCTTTTTTGTGATGTTCTTCAGCCTCTTCTTTTCGACCCAGATCTCTGAGCAGGATTGCGTAATTGATGTGAGCAATTGCAAATTTTGGATCTAGTTCGATCGCTTTTTTGTAATGCTCTTCTGCCTCTTGATTTCGACCCAGATCTGTAAGCAAATTTGCGTAATTGTTGTGGAAGACTGCTGCTTTAGGGGCCAGCTCAATCGCTTTTTTGTAATGCTCTTCAGCCTCTTGATTTCGACCCAGACCTGTAAGCAGATGTGCGTAATTGATATAAGCTTCTGCATATTCCGGGTCTAATTCAATCGCTTTTTTATATTGGCTTTCTGCTGC
This sequence comes from Methanotrichaceae archaeon, assembly GCA_013329455.1. Taxonomy (GTDB): domain Archaea; phylum Halobacteriota; class Methanosarcinia; order Methanotrichales; family Methanotrichaceae; genus Methanocrinis; species Methanocrinis sp9297u. The sequence goes on from DUKF01000193.1 coordinate 3,609, forward strand.
ATCCATTCCTCCAAAATATTTGAGTAAGTTTGCATAATTGTTGTGGAAGACTGCTGTTTTAGGGGCCAGCCCAATCGCTCTTTTGTAATGCTCTTCAGCCTCTTCTTTTCGTCCTAAATACAAGTCTAGAAGGACTGCATAGTTGTTGTGAGCGACCGCATATTTCGAGTCTAGCTCGATCGCTTTTTTATATTGATTTTCGGCCTCTTCATATCTAGCCAAATCTCGGAGCAGGTTTGCGTAATTGTTGTGGACGGCGGCATGTTTCGGGTCTATATCAATTGCTTTTTTATAGTAAATTTCCGAGCTTTTGAATTTTCCGATGAACTGAGCCGCAATACCTGCATTGTAGTAGGCACTCGCTTTTTCAGCACCTTCCAAACCTTGAGCCGCTGCAAGTGAGAGAATATACGCAAAAACATGAATCCCATTATTGCCAGCTTCGGCGGATAGCCCCTTAAGCTCCTTTGCAGCTATTCCCATCTTCTGCGCCAGCTTGGCGGCCTGGTCCACGCAGACATCCAGATCGCCCTTATCGATGCAGGGGGCGAGCCTCTCCTGAAATTCTTTTAGCTTTTCTTCCACCATGTCCGTCTCATGGAACGTCTTTCAACTTAAAATCCTTTCCACCTTTCTCACCAATAGCTTGCTCAGGCGGTTTTCGAGGGCGATGAACTCCAAAAGAAATGGCGATTCTACCTTTCCTCCTCCGCCTTCACCCCCACCTTCAGCTGGGCCTCGATCAGGTCGTCGAGAAAGCTCCTCCTCACCTCCTGAGCATAATCCCAGAGGTCGGGACCGCAGACCTCGCACTCCCGCGCCCGCACCTCCATCACACTGACCAGGTCAAGAAGCGAGCCGTACATAAGCGGCGCCGCCTGCCGGAGCCTCGCGTCGAAGGAGCTGGCGGCATATTTTTCTGGCGAGATCAACTTGCAGCCGCCGGGGTCGTCCCAGGCCATGCAACTCTGCCGAAGGCAGGTTCTCTCCACGAAGGGGCAGGCTTTTCCCTCCTTTTCTTGATGCGTCATTATTTCCGTCACCTTTGAACGAATGAGTCCGATGTGTCGATAGTTATTGATGATCAATCGTATATGTGACTTTTTCTTCGATGTTGAGGGCTGCATCCCAGTAAAAAGAGCAAAGGGACTTTTCAATCCAGGATGGATGAAATGGGCGATATTGAGCCATTTTGGCGAAATCTATGGGTCTCAATCCCAAAAAGCAGATTTTCGCTGAAGACCGTGAGGACCGAGCAGGACAAAATTTTAAGTAAAAAGCCGATCAATAATAGAAGCTAATTGTGTCTTGCGAACGGATCTAGGATCCGTCGATCTGAGCTGTCGACCAAAAATGTTCGGGCTGGTTTACGGTACGGCTGTGTCATGCCTTGCTGCATCTCAGTCCGTCCGAATATGGGGGTTAATTGAAAATGAAATCGACCTTTGCAGCGGCGGTCCTTGCTCTATTTTTGCTGGCATCGCCGATCTATGCGGCTGACGCCGCCTCTGCCCAGCAGATGAAAGCCCAGCCCATCGTGGAGATGAAGCCAGGCACGATGGCCGTTTTGGAGAGATTCGTCCCGATCTACTACGCCGACGGATACCAGTCCAGAGGATCGGTCTATTACGCCACCAGCAGCAGCGCTCCTGACAACATCATCTACACGAGGCCCTCGGGCAACCTCTACAGCTTCACCTTCCACCCGGGGATTTCTGAGAAGCTCTACTACGCCAACTCAAACCAACGCAACATTTACATGACCGCTGAGACCGGGTCGGGCTGGTCTGCGGAGACGACCATCTTCACCCACACCACCTACGTGAGGGACATCGCCTTCGCCTTCGACCAGAACGGCGACATCGGCCTCTACTTCAGCGAGGCCACCGGCGCTGGCAGCGACGGCAAGATCTACAGGATCGATACCAGCGGCTCTGCCGTCCCCTTCTACACTGTGAAGCTCTCTGACGTTGAAGGTTTCTGGCGAGGCGACTTCGCCTTCGACCATGATGGAAACCTCTACCTGAGCTCAGGAAACCACATCCCTGCGAGCATATACAAGGCCAGCAGCGGAACCGAGTTTGTGACCGAGATATTCCAGTCGCATACCGGCCCCATAGCAGGGCTCGTCTACAGAGACGGATACCTCTACTACGCTGACTGGGGCCAGAACATCTACCGCCTCGACCTCAGCAGCATGACGAGCACCGTCTACTACACCAACCCGAGCAGAACGTGGCTCTCTGACGTCGGCTTCAGGGGGAGGATGGACTCTCCTGGAAGCAGACCGACGGTTGGAAGATACATGCCATCCATATCAACGCCGGTCTTAGTTACGGATAAACTGAGGCTGACGACCAAGTGATCCGAGGGATGCTGAGCCGATCCCTCGCTTCATCTCTTTTTAATCTGAAAATCGCCAGAGAAACGAATGCCGATCGTGAACGTCAATTCAACTTATCCGGTGGACTGAACCATGAAAAAAGCGACAATCCAAGCAGTAGTCATCTCTCTTCTCCTCGTCTTCGGGGCGACGGTCTCAGCGGGCGTCGAGCTCGCCTACATCTTCGGGATAGACCACTCCATCTACGAGGTGAATACCGAAACCAGCACCGATGAGGCCGTATACACCATACCTCATTCCATTGAGCTCCGTGGGATCGACACCGCTCCCGACGGTAAGATCTACTTCGTCACCGGCCAGTCCGGTGGCATATCCGAGGAGGACCCAAGCAGCTACACCTACCTAGAGCACGTAAAGAGCGTCAGCCCCTCCGCAACACCGGGCGCCGACTACGGCGATGAGGTGATAGTCTACACCAACGAGACGGTTCAATCCGTCGGCATTCCTAGCGAGAGAGAACCCATCAGGGACGTTGCAATCAAGACGACCGACACCGTCGGAGGTTACGAGGTATATTACAGCGTTGCCACCGGAGCTGGAGGAGACGCTCGGATTTACCGGGTCGACGGCCCCGAGACGGCCACCCTCTACTACACCGTCAACCTTGCCGACGTTCCCGTCCTCACCTGCAACGGAACCGGTGGATACTGGGCTGGCTACTTCGCCTTCGACGATGCCGACAACCTCTACTTAAGCACCGGAAACCATCATCCTGCCTCCATCTTCAGGATCGGCGGCGCAGGTCGTGACCGGGTAACCGGCAGTCCCGTCGAAATCTACAGCCAAAATTGCAGCATCATAGGCCTCTGTTACGAGAGCCCCGACAGCCTTTACTTCGCCGACTGGGAGTCGAGCATATACAGACTGGACCTGGAAACCCTGGAAGCTGAGCTGGTCTATACCAACGAATCCATCGCATACTGGATGAAGGACGTCGCCCTCCTTTCCGGGAGAGTCGCAGCCGGTCGGACGCTGCCCTCCACCATGTCGATGCTCGGGCGTATCCGCACGGCTCCGGATCTCGGGATCACCGAAATCCATGCGGGCGACCCCACCTTTAGGGATGGCGGTCGGGAGGCGGCGTTGCCCCTAACCATTACCATCAAGAACTTCGGCATTTCCACAGCGGAGACTTTCGAGGTGGGCATAACCGCCCTCTATCCAGGGCAGAAGCGAGAGATTGAGGCCACCTTCAGTGCTCCAGGAAAAGTGGAGGGGCTGGAGGGCGGCAAGGAGGTCGACATCCGAGGAACTTTGACCCTGGTACATCCTGACAATAAAGTTCTTTACGGCCAGAATATCTCGATCAGGGCTCATGCCGACAGCTGTTTCGGCTATAAGGCCATGCCCGAATACTGCAAGGTCATGGAGAGCGACGAGATGAACAACGATATGGCGGTCGACCTGAAGCTTCCGACCGCTCCTCTTGGAGGATTGACGCCTCTCGCCAGTTCCCTGACCAAACGCTGATTCGAAGATCAAAAACCGCCGAGATTCAAAGCGAGAAGTTCCTGTTCATCCTCCTGTTTCAGGGATCTTTCCGCCGTCTTTTCGCCGCCCGGCCAGGGCTGAGAGGAAGATATAAAAGAGGGTCTCCATCAGGATGCAGACGGCCGCTGGAATTCCGGCCCTGGGGCCGAAGAGGAGGAGCGCCATGGTGGCGGCCAACCCCAGGTTCTTGAAGGAGGCGAAGAGGGTGTATGCGATCCTCTGAGGACGGTCGACCCCGGCGAAGGCCGCGCCCGCGTAAACGACCGCACCCGAGAGGAAGGTCCGGGCGAAGGCTATCAGCAGAACTCCCCCAACCTCCGTTGTGATGTCGCCACTGTTCAACCCCACCACGACGTAGGTGACGACGAAGAGGCCAGCATTGATGGGGTGCTCCGGGTCGATCCTCAAGCGGCCGACGTATCTTGAGGCCAGGATGGGTAAAAGGATCAGGATCAGCACGATCTCTAA
>DUKF01000086.1 GCA_013329455.1 Methanotrichaceae archaeon
CGACAAAATGCACCCTGTCTTCGGCAAGGTCGTGGACGGCATGGACGTCGTGGACAAGATCGGAAAGGCCAAGACTGGTTCCATGGACAAGCCTCTCAAGGAAGTTGTGATAGTAAAGGCGAAGGTAATCTCCTGAGCCTCTCTTCTCCCTTTATTTGGCCTCTTCGATCACAAGATCTGCCCTGGCCCCGTAACAACCTGTAAATACTCTTCCCGATGATGGGTGAGAAAAGCGATTGGGGGGTCATTGAGGCTGGATCGTGGAGAGGTGCGGGAACTTGTGGGCGTTTTCGCCCTATTTCTTCTTGGCCTCCTTCTTAGGATCGCTCCGTTGAAGGGCGCTCTCGTCGGCGGAGATGTCCTTTTCTACGGCTCGGACTCCTTCTACCACATGAGAAGGGTTCTTTACACCGTCGACCACTTTCCCCACACCCTCTGGTTCGACTCCTACCTCGACTACCCGAAGGGCCTGGAGCTTATGTGGCCTCCACTCTTCGATCAGCTGATCGCGGGGACGTCTCTCCTCTTCGGGGCCGAATCCCAAAGGTCGATCGAGATCATCGGGGCGATTGTTCCACCGATCCTCGGATCCCTGACCGTCGTCGCCCTCTACTTTTTGGCCCGGGAGCTTTTCGGACGCCGGGTGGGGCTCCTATCGGCCCTATTTCTGGCGATCAACCCCCAGCACGTGAGCGCCACCATCTTTGGCCGGCCGGATCACCACGTCTTCGAAGCCTTCCTTTTGGTGAACGTCGTCCTTTTTCTCACCCTTGCCCTGAAAAGTCGCGAGAAAAGGTCCCGGTTTGCGGCCGTTGCCGGAGTTTTGATGGCGGCTCTCGCATACACCTGGATCGGAGCTGCCGCCTATCTCGGGATATTCCTGGCCTACGTCGCTATCCAGACCACACTTGATCTGCGCCAAAGGGTCTCCTCGAAAAACGACCTTTTGATCTTTCTTGCGGCCTTTGGAGTTGCGCTGGTTCTTATGCTCCCGTTCTGGAAGGAGCCGTGGCTGAGACCATCTTTCTTCGCAGCAGTTGGAATCCTGCTGGTGATCTTGGTCCTGCTGGCGTTATCCCGCTGGTTTTTGGAAAGGAATCTGCCCTGGGCCACCTTTCCCCTGATCGTCGTCACCCTCGGATACGTGCTCTTGATATCGGCCTACGCCCTCGGCCAATCGATGGGTGTCCATCATCTCCTCGATTCTGGGTTGAGCTATTTCTTCGGCGGCAACCTGTCCCAAAAGGTGGCGGAGGCGGTCCCCCTCTACAGTGCCGTAAAACCCCTTTCAGTCACGGGATTCAATTTGACGATAGCAGTGATGGGCTTTGCCCACTTTTGGCGCTCCGACATCGATAGACCTCAACTGCTCTTCCTGGTCTGGACCGTCTCAATCCTCTTCTTCGCGATCTTCCAGAACCGGTTCTTGTACGTATTCTCCGCCAGCATGTCGATTCTCATGACCCTCTTCTTCTTCAGGGCGGCGGCAATCGTCGGCGATTCGGAATGGGCCCAGAAGAACCGCAATATTTCAAAATTTTTCGCCCCAGCCCTTCTCCTTCTCCTCATCCTGCCCTCGACAGCGAGCGATGTGGACGTCTTCGCGGTTCGTCCAGCAATCGTCGAAGACGGCTGGAACCAGCCCCTTATCTGGCTGGATGAGAACTCGATGGAGACCACGAGCTTCCTGGACCCGAATCAAACCCCAGAATATGGCGTTCTCTCCTGGTGGGATCGGGGCAACTGGATCCTCTACAGGTCCAGAAGGCCGGTGGTGGCAAACGGATTTCAGGCTGGAGCCACGGACGCGGCCCGGTTCTTCCTATCAGTCGACGAGAAGGAAGCTCTCAGGATCATGGATAACAGAAGATCACGGTACGCCGTGACCGACTCGAAGATGCTCCGATCCGGCCTATCAGCGATCGCTTTATGGACGGATGAAAGCCCCACCGATTACGTCAAGAAGACCGAAGACGAGGACGCTTTGGCCTACAAACACACCGAAAAGTTCCTGGGATCGACCCTAGCCCGTTGCCACCTCTTCGACTGCCAGGGCATGAGCCATCTCCGACTGATCTATGAGTCCGAGCCGAAGGTCGGATCAGTCCTTCCGGCAAATCAGGTTAAAATCTTCGAGCGCGTATCAGGCGCAAGGATCGCGGGCACTTCAAATGCGGATGAGCCCGTTGTGGCGGTCCTGAACGTGACGACAAATCAGGGGAGGCGGTTTGAGTACACCAAGAATGCAGTGCCTCGAAATGGTCGCTACGAGATGAACGTCCCCTACTCGACGGAGGGCGAGGACGGAGTTCATGCCATCGGACCTTACCTGGTATCTTCCGGTGGCAAGAGCCGGCTTGTTGATGTCGGCGGAGAGGACGTTCTCCAGGGAGGAGAGATCGCGGTCGACTTTTGATGATTCGATCTTCCAAAAGTCTTAAACCCCTCTCAATCCGAATCAGTGAGGTCGGATCTTTGCGAGGTTGAGAGGAGCTGGCCACCGAACCGGAACGCCAAAATCAGATCGGTGGTTATTTCAAAGATGCTGTTACATGGGATTGATGCGAGGATTTGCTATGAAACTGTCTCTTACATTCATGCTCGCGATCACGCTGGTCGTCATCACCGCTTCGGTTCAGGCTCAAGAGGTTGTGGACATCTATTCGGACCTTCAATCCTGCGATGTCACCGTGAAGGGGGATGCGGCCGGTTGCCGTCTCGAGGTGGACCTGTTCTCCTCAAAAGAAGGGGTGATTCAGACGAGGACCCACTCTCTGGATGGGCCCGGCACCTGGATCGTGACCTGGGACGTTGAGGGATCTGAAGAGGGCTCTTACGGGGCCTGCGCTAAACTGATCAAAGAAGGCGAGGTCGTCTCCGAGAAGTGCACAGACTTCTATTACGGCGGCATGGTCGATATAAGGTTCGACGTGAGGGACGCTCACGCAGACTACCGGGGCATTACCCTCCTGGTGTACTCCGAAGACCTCGCAGTGGTGGACATTTTCTATACGCTCGTCAAAGACGACAAGGCCGTATACATCTCGAAAAGAGAATCAGTCCCCATAACTGGAAGCT
>DUKF01000058.1 GCA_013329455.1 Methanotrichaceae archaeon
AGAAACTCCAGGGGACCGTGGACCGCATCGAGATCCTCCATGATGGCGAGGGCCGTTGCAACCCCGATCCCGTTGTCGGCGCCCAGAGTGGTGCCTCTCGCAGATACGTAGCCGCCCTCGACGACTACTTCGATTGGGTCCCTTGCGAAATCGTGACTAACGTCCTTGTTCTTCTCGCAGACCATGTCGAGGTGGGACTGGAGAAGGACGGCCGGAACATTTTCCTTTCCGGGTGTTGCGGCCTTTTTCACGACGACGTTTCCGGCATCATCCATCTTGCAATCTAGCCACAGCCGTCTTGCAACTGCGACGACGTACTCCGCCGCCCTCTCCTCGTGCTTGGAACACCGGGGGATCTTCCTGATTTCATTGAAATACCCCCAGAGAATTTGGGGCTCCATTCCGCTGAGATCGTTTTTCATCCTCTCACCCTCTCCATTTTTGTACTGGAAACGCGACTATAGATAAATGGTGATCGGGTGAATCTGAAGAAGCTTGAGGCCGACGACCCCCTCAAGGTCGGGGACACGACCCTCATACCTGTGGCAGAGGTCCGCTTATTCTCGAACGTTCGGGGCGAGAAAGCCGCATTTGCCGGGAGAAAGAGAGCGACAGCCGTTGTGGTGATTGGGCCCTCGAGCGCCGTTGCCCTGAACGTCGAGGGAGAGGTTGTATCTCTACCGGAGCTTCTAAACGAAGTTTCGGGGCTGAAAGAACGAGTGGCGGAGGCTCAAAGGTCCGAGGTCCAGGGCAAAGGATAGATACAATGGCCCACAAAAAAAGAGAAGTATGAAGGTCGTGGTCTTCTATAACGGCGAGTTCGGCAGAACCCTCATCGGGAATCTGATCAACTTCTCGGGCTTCTGCATATCCTGCGGTGATGCCTGCACCCTCTGCAAGTCAGGTAAGTACAGCATGGCTGAGGATCTCGTCTCCATCGTCGAGATGCAGGACCCCGATACCCTCGACGCTTTTCTGGACGACGTCGATCCCCACCTTCCAAAGGACATCCCCGAAGCCGAGATCGCCATCGTCGTCAACGTCCACCCCGACATAATCTTCGGCCTTCTCCCCATCCTCAAAGAAAAGGGGTACAAAGGAATCCTGGGCGGATCCGAAAACCCAAAGCAGCTGCCCCTCGGTCTGAGGACCCAGCTCGAGGCGGAGGCAAAAAAGATCGGCATCGAAGCCTCTTTTTCCAAACCCTTCTGCGCTCTGCGGCCAGATCCCGCAAAGCCGAGCATCGCAGCCTTCATGGAGAAAGCCCACTTCGGCGAGCCCCTCATCGAGATTCTGACCCAGAAGAGCCGAGAGGGAAAAGAGACGATCCTCGCCGCCAACGTCATCAGAAGCGCACCGTGCGGCTCCACCTGGTACGTCGCCAAGAGGATGACGGGCCTTGAAACCGACCAGGAGGACCTGCGAGAGAGGATATCCGAGGCCCACCACGCCTACCCCTGCACCGCCAGCATGGACCAGGACCCAGAATTGAAGGACACGATCCTCCACAAGGCAGGCTACATCATAAGGGAGTCGGTGGAAGACGCGATCAAAAGGTCGAAGAGGTCGGAATGGAAGGACTCCGGGACTTTCTCGGGCTCTGCAAGGCCGCCCATCTCCAGATGATCCCCGGAACAGAAATTGGCGGGGTTTCGATTATCTGGTGATCGACTCGCCACCGAGAGTCAAGTCCAAGTAAAATTCACGTCGGGAGCAAGATGCCCGGAGGGCGGGCGTCTATTCTTTTTTTGTCTTCGTTCCGGCCATTTAAAGTCGATTTGACTTGAAGAAACATTTTCAGATCATCAACCTTGGTTGATCCGACTTAAACCCATTTAATCAAGTTGATTTAAATTTTGGTTTATTTTTTCTGATTTTAGCCCAAATTTCGGTCTTAACCACAAGTTATATCTAGTTTAAAGCCTTATTATTGTCAGAAGGCTTCTTTGAGGTGAGGATTCCGTGATGGACAAATTCATATCTGAGCATCTCTACGACAAGGAGATCGAGGTCTACTTTGGCGGGAACGAAAAACAGCGCCTGCACGGCAAAGTGGTGGGCTCTGCCGACGGCGTGCTGGTCCTGGAGAACGAGGGAAGGAGAGACTACGTTAACATCGAGAAGGTGATCGCGGCCTGGGAGGTCTGACCTCTCAAGGCTCCTTAATCGCCCTTTTTCCTCCTACACCTTCCCTTTCTCCCGATCCGCGTTGGGAAGATCTCCTTTTCACTTTTCAGCATTCGAATCATATTTCTTAGGATATTGCGCGGTTATCGTTCCATTATTAGTCTCAATATGGCGAATATTTATACCAGCATGATACACTTTTCTCGCAAAGATCTCTTGCTGGTGGTTGAAAAATGGATGAGGCAGATGCTCAAAAGGGCGAAATTGACCTGGACCTAGATCTGGCTGGCGCAGGATCGAGACTGGCGTCGTATCTGATTGACGCAATCGTCTTAAACATCATATATATCGCCCTCTTGATAGTGTTCAGAGTCCCGACCGAAAAGGAGGTCATTTACGGCGACGGTTTCACTACAACCTTGTACACGGTTTATATTCTGATTGCCGTGGCAGGGATAGGATACTTCACCTACTTCTTCGGGAAGGGACAAACTCCGGGGATGAAGCTTGTGGAGATAAAGCTGATCCGAGCGGACGGAATTCATCCGATCGGCTACAAAAAGGGCTTTTTCAGGTGGGTCGGGATGGAGATCTCAGGCATGGTATTCCTCCTGGGCTACATCTGGATCCTGATCGACAAGAAGAAGCAGGGGTGGCACGACAAGATCGCCGGAACTTACGTCGTTAGGGCGTGACCGAAAAGATTCCGGAAATGCCCACCTCCGGAGATATTCTTCTCTTCATTTCTGTCTGAAACCGAGGCAGAGCCTTCGACGGTCGGAGACGTTCATTACCTTATTTTTGATCATATTGGGATACAGTACGAAATCTGCCCCTCTCTTCGTAGTGTCCGCAAAAATAAGAAAAATTGTTTATATAGGTCATATGTAATAAAGTATCATAAAACTGTCTTAGAGGTATCGGAAAATGGAACCAGAAATAATCGTGGAGAAGAAGGAGATGGCCCTGGATCTTGCTGGCGCAGGATCAAGGCTGGTCTCGTATCTGATCGACGTGATAATCCTAACCGTCGTTTATTTCGCTCTTTCAATTATATTCGGCTTGCCGGTGGAAGAGGAGCTCATGAATACAGAGGACTTCACGACGGCTTTTTATGCCCTCTATATAGTGGTGGCAGTTATCACCATAGGATACTACACATACTTCTTCGGGAAGGGGCAGACTCCGGGGATGAAGCTGGTTAGCATAAAGCTGATCCGAGCGAATGGGGTATCTCCCGTAGGCTATGGGAAGGGCCTTCTCAGGTGGATCGGGATGGAGATCTCAGGCTTTGTATTGTTTTTGGGCTACATCTGGATCCTGATCGACAAGAAGAACCAGGGATGGCACGACAAGATCGCCGGAACTTATGTTGTAAAGGCATGACCGAAAAGATCCTGGAAATGCCCTGGACTGGCTTCCTATGCTGAGGGCAACCTGAAAATGTCCCCCCAGGGAACGAACCTCCACACTTCTCTTTGAAACCGCGCATGGCCTTCGACAGTCGGAGACTTTCATTACCTTATTTTTGATCATATTGAGTTATAGTACAAAATCCATCTCTATCTTCGTGATGTCCAAAAGAATAAGAAAAATTATTTATATAAGTTATATGTAATAAAGTATCATTGAACTGTCTTAGAGGTATCGGAAAATGGAAACAGAAACAATAGTGGAAAAGGAGGAGATGGCCCTGGATCTCGCTGGCTCAGGATCGAGACTGGTATCATACGTGATTGACGGCATCATCCTCGGCGTGATCGGTTGGATCTTCAACTACGTCTCGATGAGCGTCGGAGGGTCAGTTGGGAGCATAATCGCCTTTTTAGCCGTGTTTATCTATGTGGTCTACTCCACATACTTCTTCGGAAACGGCCAGACCCCGGGCATGATGGTTATGAATATAAAGCTGATCGGGACCGACGGGGCTTATCCAGTCGGATATGGTAAAGGCTTCCTACGATGGATCGGGATGATCATCTCAACCGTGGTGATCTTCATCGGGTTCCTCTGGATCCTGATCGACAAGAAGAATCAGGGGTGGCACGACAAGATCGCCGGAACCTACGTGGTCAACAAGTGATGAAAACTCCAAATCAGTGACTAAAATCCCCGAATCCTGGGTCTCGAATCTGGGGCGGCAGGATGCCGCCCTGCCACTTCAAAAACCCTCTGGCCCTATTTTTCCTTCCGGCAGCCCTTCGCCCTCAATCTCCTCCTCGAATTCGCCGCCTCGATGCTCAGCGCCCCATCGAAGGTTCCGAATGACTCCATGAAGAATCTGAA
>DUKF01000034.1:0-5761 GCA_013329455.1 Methanotrichaceae archaeon
TTTCGCCTATATTTGACACAAAAAACCATATGATAACGAATTTTATATGCGCAATGACTCGCTTTTCTCAGCTCGATCATCCATACAGAATACGCAACAATCCTTAAGTCGTTTTCTTGACCATCCCAACCGCAGCAAGCTGCGGGGTATTCAATTCAAAATAATAGAGCCACATAACCAAGGGCGAAACATTTTTCGTCGATTAAGATAGTTTCCCACTTCAGAGGACAGTGATTAAGATGAGACGGAAACCTATTTTCGCCTTACTGGTACTGGCGACACTGGCGATTCCCGCTGTTGCGGACGAGGTGGACGATCTCGTAGCAAACTTGGAGTATGGGGATTTGGATGTTCGATGGAAGGCGGCCGAGGCTCTCGGTGAGATCGGCGATTCAAGAGCTTTCGATCCCCTTATCGAGTCTCTCAAAGATGATGAGGACTCAAGGGTCCGGAAAGGTGCTGCCTGGGCTCTCGGATTGATAGGTGATCCCAAGGCGGTCGATCCCCTCATTGAGGCCCTACAGGATGATTACGGATCAGCCCGGGCGGGAGCTGCCGAAGCTCTCGGTCGGATAGGTGACCCAAGAGCCGTTGAGCCGTTGATCGCTTTGTTATACGAAGAAGGCAGCCAAAGTGCAGACCCCGATCCACAGGTTCGGGCGAACGCAGCGTGGGCACTCGGTGAGATTGGTGATTTTAGGGCAACTGATGTACTTTACTATTGGGGTGTCCTGAAAAATAAAATAGCATGTGAAGCGACCTGCTCTCCCGGAAATACAAAGCAACCCTACGACGCCAATGTCCAGAAAGCGGCTAAAGAAGCGCACAGTAAAATTATGAATAATTTTGAATCACTAACTTCGGGCCTAAACCATGAACTTTATTGGGTCCGAGCGGATGCTGCCGAATCTCTCGGTAAGAGCGGAGATCCTCAAGCGGTTGATCCCCTCATCGAGGCTCTGAAGGATGAGCACCCCGGGGTCCGAGCGAATGCTGCTGAAGCTCTCGGTGCGGTCGGTGATCCAAAAGCTATTGATCCGTTGACAGAGGTGGTTCGTGAGGATGATGATAAGAGTACCAGATATTATGCTGCCCGAGCACTTGGTTACATAGGCGATACCAGGGCCGTCGACCTTCTTATCGACGCCTTAGAGGACGAAGAGGGACGGGTCCGGCATAATTCAGCAGAGGCTCTTGGCAATCTGCATGAAACATGGGAAATCGGAGCTGTGGCGGCGGTAGTTCCTCTTATTGACGCTCTAAAGGACGAGGATGAGTGGGTTCGAGTATCGGCAGCATATTCTCTCGGAAAGATCGGAGATGAACGAGCGACCGACCCGTTGATAGAGGTAATGGAAGAGGACGTGCACACTGGGGTTCAAGGGTGGGCCGCCTATGCACTCGGTATGATCGGAGATCGCAGTGCCATTGAGCCGTTGAGGGCGGCTCGTGGGAATGAGAACGAATGGGTCCGAAACATGGCCACCGATGCATTAACGCTAATACAGGCGGAATAGCGCCACTGAGGCACTTCAAGGACGAGGACAACGCCTCGAAAAGATTTGAGTCCCAAGGAAAGCCACGTTTCGGTATCGATAGATGTTATATCCGTGATTATTGTTAGGTCCAGGAGAGGGTCAGCCGTAGAAGCATTTGAGACGATTAGACTAAGTAACACACTGATAGTTCTTAGCCATATTTTGAGTGTTATGGGAATCGCCAGCTACAAATGTTATGATTATTCATTGGGATTTTATGGCAGAGGAAGTTAAGAAGTCTAAAAGTTGGAATTTGGATGAGCTTTTGGCTATGACAAGGGACGATTCTCAGATCACAGTGGGAAGGGAGTGGAGAGAGAATCCTACTAGGTTCAAGCTCAAAGAAACAAAGTATTTTTTAGATCAAGTTTGCCATGCTTATACGGAGTATATAAGGAAGACGACTGATGAAAATCGTGATGTTTTACTTTTCAACTTGTCAGCATTTCTTGCTGCTGGCCGAAGTATTACTGCCAATTACATGCAGAGTCAATATGATGACGAGTGGTACAGAGAACAACATTTTGAATTCAACCAAGAGTTAAGATTTCTTACCGAGATTCGAAATGATTTTGTTCATAAAAAGCCACAAACGATAATTGCTAATCGTGGACTAGAATCGTCAGTGACTGCGAGAGTTGTCTACGCTGATGGCGACCCTAGAAAAAAAACAGCACCACCTCTACCAGAAACAAAACCATCAGAACCGATTGTATCCCAACCAGTGACTTATGAGGTAGTTATCAGACCAGATGATAAGTTGAAGAAAAAACTTGGATTAGAGGATGAATACAACATTTTGGATTTTTGTAACAGACAATATAAAATGTATGAGAAATTAGTGAAAGAATGCGAAAAGAGATTTGCAAGTTCTCATAAAGTATGACAGTTTGGCACCGGTATGAACTATGTCTACATAACTTATCCACCTATTTTTATTTGCATGGGAAGCCCCCTAAAGGGCATGAACGAGGCTGATCTGTAGATCTTCACAATTCAAGCTTATGGCCTTCCGCAAGACTTTGGCCTCGGAATCCTCTTTTTCCCCTCAGCGGGTCCGAGATGGACGGAAATCACCGAATCGAAAAGAGCAATGTCATCTCTCAGGGCCTTCCACGCCAGAGATTATCCCCTTCACCCTCGACCCTCCCGGCGGCAGAAAGCTCACGATCCAATCGACGGAGGCGACCGCCTCGATGCGCCTCCGCTCCTCCTCCCGCTCGGCGAAGCTCCGATAGATCTCCTTCGCCAGGATCCCCAGGGCCGAACTCGCCGGGCTCGATCACTACGACGGGGTCCGCCCTCAGCTTCGCCCCCGGAACCGGGCCGCCGGTTCGCACCCGCCGCTCGCCCCCCCGGACGGCGGAGGCGCCCTTCTCACCTCTCGGTTATCATTAAATAGACTCAGTAAGAACTTTAGAATCGACCCGCGCAGGAAACTCTGTATGCGATGGATGTCGGGAGGGAATGACCATGAAAGCGATTGGAATTGTTGGGAGTCCCAGAAAGAACGGTAATGTCGACAGGCTTGTCCAGGCAGTATTGGATGGAGCCGAAGAGGCCGGCTACGAGACCACGAAATACAATCTCAATGAGATGAATTACTCGGGCTGCCAGGCGTGCAACTACTGCAAGAGCCACGAAAATTGTAAGCTCGACGATGAGCTCTCACCGCTGTTGGAGGATATAAAGGAGGCCGATGCGGTTGTATTTGGCTCGCCAATATACTTTTACCTCTTCACCGGGCAGTTCAAGCTGATGGAGGATCGGATGTATTCGTTCATCGATCCAGGATTCAACTCTTGCCTCGCGCCTGGAAAGAAAGCCGTAATCGTTACAAGCCAGGGAAATCCGGACCTTGCCGCCTTTGAAAAAGCGGCTTCGGATTTTGGTGGGATTCTAGAACTGCTGGGATTTGAAGCGGCCGAGATCATCCGCATGGGGGACGGCGGTGCGCCGGATGCGGTCCTTGAGAGAAAGGATCTCTTGGATAAGGCGAAGTCCGTCGGATCGGCCCTTTGAACCACGATAAGTCGAGCTTGAAAATCTGGGGAGGAAATGCCAAGGGGCGGTGGCTTCCAGCACCGTTTCAGCTCGGCATCCTTTTTGTGGAAGATCTGCGGATTATCTTTCTACGTCGATAGGCCGCCTGCTGTGAAGTTGCAGGGTTGAGACCCTTAATCCGACAGGTCTGATCCTCTTATTGTCCTCAAGAAGGCGTGAATCAATCTCCCGGCATTATTCCTGGAGAACAGAATAGGACTCGCGCCGTTGGCCAGAAGATATCACCCCTTCACCCTCGATCCCCCCGGCGGCAGAAAGCTCACGATCTGGTCGACGGAGGCGACGGACTTGAGGTACCTTCGGTCCTTCTCCTTCTCGGCGAAGGTCCTGTAGATCCTTTTTGCCAGGTCCTCGGGGCTCAACTCACCGGGCTCGATCTCGGCGACGGGGTCAGCCTTCGGCTTGATCGCCGAGACGGGACCGCCGATGAGCCGGTCGCTTTCGATGCCTACGGCGATGCCCACGGGAACATCCCTGAAGTAGCGCCGCTCGCCCCTGACGACGAAGGCGCCCTTCTTGAGAAACTCGCCAGGCTCCGGGGTCTTGGTGACCTGCTCTGCCTTCACGAGGTAGCAGTCACCCTCAAAGAAGCCCGCCTTCCAGACGCTGGAGTAACTGACCGCAAACCGCGCAGCCTCCACCAGGGTCGATTCGGGAACCTCCTCGCCGAGGGTCTTGATTACGGTGAGAGGCGCACCGGGTGCATCGGTGTGAAGGGCGAAGTCCCGCTTTTCGAGATACTTTGCGTAAATCTCCTCGTTGCTGGAGGCGTCCCTTCCCCCAATGACGAGAAAACCGTCTGAGGAGTCAAACCATCTGAACCTCTCGTACCACCTCGGCTTTCGGCGCTTTGCAACTTTCCTCGTCTTCACCTTCTCGGGGGCCGCTCTCTTCTCGATGATCTTTATCGTCTGCTCCAGCGCCTTTTCTGCGCCCTCACGTTTTTTCGTCTGCGCCTTGGCCCGGTCGTAGTAGCGCTGGGCGTTCTGGGGGACTGTAAGTTTCGCGTTAAGCGCCAGCTCGGTGGCGCCTACTTTGTTCTTCCCTTCACCCTCGCCAACACCCACCTCGCCCTCGACCTCGCCAACGCCCTCATCGAGACGAAGACGGATCTCGCCCTGGTAGTCGAGAGAGAGGAGCTTCTCGGCGATCGGAAGGCCCGAGGTCTTGATCTTCGCCCAGATCTCGGAATAGGTGTATCCCTTCTCAAGGGCACCGGATATCGCGCCGAGGATCGACTCGATCTCGCCGTACCGCCCGTAGATCATCTCGCCAAAGGCGGCAAACTTTCGCTCATTCTCCCGAAACTCCTGGATCGACCGCTCCTGCATCTCCTTTCTTCGCTCTAGAGCCGTCTTTGGCTTTGGCCCCTCAGCTTCCTCAGCGAAGAAGTACTCGTCGAGGGCCTTGCTGAAGGTCTCAAACTCCCGCCGTTCGAGCTCCCCGTAGACCTCCAAAGGCGCTGGGACGACGTCGACGACTTCGTCCCCGTCGAGGACGAAGTGGGGGTCCATCTGGGCAAGGCCGAAGACCTCGCCGAGGGCCCGATGAACCCGGTCGATCTCGTCGCCGGATAAGGAGTGGGCTGGCTCCGTCTTGTTCAGCCCCGCCCTGAGACAAACCTCCTCGGCGTAGGTCCCGCCCATATTCAGACCCCGAACGAGGGTTCTGACCAGCTCCGACTCCGACGCGGCGAGGTGGAAGGCGAGATCGTTTTTCGAGACGGTCCGCGGGTCGAGCTGGTCTTCTCGATACTGGTACTTCTCGCCGGCTAGAAGCTTTCTGTCCCTGAAGGTGAGGGGCCGCAGGGGTAGAACGATCCTCCCATAATCGTCGAGGAGGAGGACGTTACCCTTCGGGAAGATCTCGGCGATGAGCACGTACTGATCTTCCCCCCGATCCACCACAATCTCTGCCACCCTGTCAAAACCGTGCTGTCGGACCTCTGCCACCCGGCCGCCGGTGATCCGCTTTCGAAGCATTGTCGGGAACTGGGGCGGCATCTTTGGAGCCGCCCGGGGCTTTTCTGTGAGGTGGATTCGCTGGCCGGCCTCCATCAGCAGGTCGAACTTTCCCTGACCCGGGGACTGGAAGGAGATCACCACCCTGTCCGGGGCGAGCTGGTAGGCCTTGCCAACGAAGCCGCCGACCAGCTTCTC
>DUKF01000034.1:5897-8408 GCA_013329455.1 Methanotrichaceae archaeon
GTGAAAGACCGTCGCTATCTAGCAGATCTGATGCTGATAAGGCTCGCCCGCTGGCTGAGGATGGCTGGGCAAGACGTCTCAAACCCGCCTGAGGGGGGCGACGACTCGGACCTTATAAGGGTCGCCCTGGCGGAGAAGAGGACGCTACTGACAAGAGACAAAGTCCTCGCCCAAAGGTGCAAGAAGGCGGGTGCAGACTGCCTTCTCGTAAAATCTTCGGACCTCGAAGAGCAGCTGATAGAGTTGAGAGATGCGGGAATCTCCCTGGAGCTCAATCCGGAGAGGTGCACCCTATGCAACGGCCCTCTTGAAGAGGCAGGGGAGTCAGAGAAGATCGACGATCCTGCCCGCCTGGTGGGGGGATCGACCCTCTGGAGGTGCAAGAGGTGCGGCAAGCTCTACTGGCAGGGCACCCACTGGCGAGGGATCAAAAAAAGGCTGGATGAGCTGGGTGAGTGAGACCTGGCACGATTCTTGAAACGAGAAGCGAGACGAGAAAAGTCGTGAAGGGGTCCGACCTTGGGCGATGGAGGGCGGATGGCGCCGAAGGCGGGCGAGGTGGTCCGTTGCCACTCTCGGCTGAGGCCCTGTTGGACGACGGCGGGATTCGGGCGCATCACATTATCAATTCGATAGGGGGCTATTTATTCAGGAAAACCCATGTTCATGAATATGTTTGAAGAGATCGGTACCATCCGAAACCACGCAGAAACCGATGCCCTGCAACTTCTCGCCCTTTTCAAAGACAGCATAAGCGAAATCCAGCTCAGCCAAAGCGTTGATTCCTCAGCATATTTCAGCCCCGAATATTCTCACTACATCGTCGTCCACACCCCGCTCGACATGGAGTTTTCGGGACACGGGAAAGAATGGACCAGGCGTTTTTGCGGCGGCGCCGGGGTTTCGATCGTTGAATTAATAGAGGGCGGGGGAGGTGCGATTTACGTCAAGGGGCTCATGGCCGCAAACGAGTCAAAGGTTTATGCGATCCTTCCTTACACCCACATCGATAGAGCCGCCTCGAAAGATGCGAGCTTCCCGGAATCCCGGCCCGTGGCCACGAGAAATCGGGTGTGGCCCACGGTCCTTTCGCAGATCAAGGGCGAGAAGATCCTCGATGTCGGATGTGGTTTTGGGAGGCTTACCCTCGACGTCGCAAAGCAGAACCCAGATTCCGAGGTTTTCGGGGTCGATCTCTTCGATTCTCTGACAGAACAGGCTAGGATGAACGCCGAGGTTCTGGGCATAAAAAACGTCGAGTTCAAGACCGCAAGCGCCTACGACCTCCCCTTTGAAGACGGTTCCTTTGAAACTGTCTTCTCATTTTTCATGCTCCACCACCTAGACGAGATCCTGAAAGGTTTGAACGAAATCCGGCGCGTGCTCCAGAAGGATGGCGGATTTGTGGCGGTGGAACCGATCGGACATCATCACGGCCCGAACTATTCGGGAGCCGACTGGGTAAGAATCATCGGAGAGGCAGGGTTCAGGGCTGAAACGGAAGAAAGAGACTGGGCGCTGATGATCAGGGCCCAGAAGAGCGATGAAAAAACGAAGAAATAATGAAGAAATAATGATCCTCTCTGCTTTAAATGGGCAAAACCAGCGGGAAGAAAATCCAGGGATCCGATCACCACAAATCTCGGATGGCCGGATACCTTGAGCCTCTAACTCGGTCTTGGCATTCTATCGTTCGGGCCCTAATCATATCACAACGGGGGAAGCATTCTCGTCGAATGGATTGGTTCTCATGGCCAGGGAGAAGAGATAGGGATAGTTGGTCTCCAGGTATTTCATGTAGTCCAGCCAGGCGAGGACCAGCAGGAGGTAAACTCTCTTAATGTCTCCAGAAAGGTGATCGTAATCAGTTGGAGGTAGAGATCCCAGAGTATCTCCTCGCATATCCAGTTCTTCAGCCAGGTGGAATGTCGCCCTGAGCAGCTCGGTGAAGGACTCATGTTCAAGGAGTACGGGATTTTCCAGCAGGCGTAAGAGGAAGTTTCTCTTGCCATTGAGGAAGGTGCGAAGCTCATCTAAATCGACCTTCTGAATGTCGACGCTGAACTCGTGGTTCTTGAGATTCTTCTGGAAGTTCTCAAACTGGTCGTTGGACCAGTTGTCCGTCACCAACAAGCCAGATTCGGGGTCACTATCCGAGAAGGTGGCCAAAAGCCAGGTTCCAACTTCGCTGAAGAAAGTACCGATGACCATGTTTAGTTTCTCCAGTTTCTCTCGTTTGGCTCGTACGGTGAACAGCTGGTTAATTACCAGAGTTACCAAAAGCACGTTGATGGGAAGAAATCCAAGGGCATTGAAGAGGTAGTAAAGGGTGTTCTGAGGGTCGCCAAAAACGAGGTATTTTGCAGAGTAAATGAAGAGGGATATGCACACTAAAGCTATGCCTAAACGCGCTTCCCAACTCAGCCGTTTCATATCCCTCAATAAACTTCAAAGGAATATAGCTGCATCGATCCATATAATTTTTATATTTTTTATTTTGAATTGAATACC
>DUKF01000031.1 GCA_013329455.1 Methanotrichaceae archaeon
CGACATCGGTGACGTTGACCACGTCATCCAATACAGCTCGCCCAGGGAGGTCTCGCGCCTAGTCCAGAGGGTGGGAAGGGCAGGACATCGGATGGGAAAGGTATCGGCGGGAACGATCATCGCCACGGGGCCCGACGACGTCGCCGAGGCAGCGGCGATCGCCAGGAGGGCAAACTCCGGGGAGCTGGAGGAGACAAGGCCCCACGAGATGCCAAAAGATGTCCTCGCAAACCAGCTCACTGGGCTCGTCCTCGACTTCGGCGAGATCGCCCTATCAAGGTGTTTTGAGATCGTAACCAGATCTTTTCCCTTCCGGAATCTATCCTTCGCAGAGCTGGAGGAGGTCGCTTGCGAGATCGCCGACCACTGGCTCGTATCTTTTGATGGAGGGGTCATTCGAAGGAAGCGTAAGTCCTGGCAGTACTACTACCAGAACCTCTCGATGATCCCGGACGAGAAGAGGTACAGGATCTTCGACGTCGTCGGAAGAAAGCCCGTCGGCACCCTGGACGAGGCCTTCGTCATCAACTTCGCAGAGCCAGGGGCTACCTTCGTCGCCAGGGGCGAGATGTGGGAGATCGTGGAGATCGTCGACGAGGAGGGCGAGATCAAAGTGGCCCCGATCCAGAGGGGTGGCGAAATCCCCTCCTGGTCAGGCGAAGAGATCCCCGTCCCCTGGGAGGTGGCTCAGGAGGTGGGCGAGATCAGGGGCCGGGTGGCCCGATCCCTTGAGAATGCAGAAGGGGCCGAGGATGGCGAAGGTGCAGTAGGCAAGGCTGCAGCCGTAGCCATTCTGACTGAGAGTTACCCCGCAGACGAGGAGGCTGCCTCAATTTTCGTGAAGATGATAATGTCCCAGCTGAAGGCTCACCTGCCCGTTCCCGACCACCAAACGATCGTCGTCGAAGGTGACGGGACCCATCTGACCGTAAACGCTTGCCTCGGCCACAAGGTCAACGAAACCCTGGGGAGGATCATAACCGCGCTCCTCTCGGCGAGGCTCGGAAGCAGCGTCGCCCTCGACGTAGACCCCTACAGGATCGGCCTTGAGACGCCGAAGACTATCATGGCAGAGGAGGTGGCATCCCTTCTCAGAGAGACCGAACCCGATTACGTGGGCCCGATCCTGGAAAAGACCCTCAAAAACACCTCCCTATTTACATGGAGGATGGTCCACGTAGCTCGGAAGTTCGGGGCGCTCCGGCGGGACATCGACCGCCAAATGGTGAGCTTGAAACGGGTCCTAGGCCTCTTCGTGGATGGCATCATCGGCCAGGAGGCGATGCGTGAGGTCTTCCACGACCGTCTCGACATTAAAAGGGCAACGCAAGTTCTGCAGTCGGTTGGGTCGGGCGAGATCTCCATCCTAACGTCTCATTCGAGTCCCATCGGGTCCGAGGGGAGACGTGGTGGAAGGGACGTAACGAGTCCAGAGCGGGCCGACGGAGCCGTGATTGAGCTTCTCAAAGATCGGATCATGAACGACCGGGTGATCCTGTTCTGCGTGAACTGCAAGAAGTGGAAGTCCCTGCGAATGGTCAAGAACGTACCCGCGGTTCCTGAGTGTCCGGTCTGCGGCTCGAGGATGGTGGCGGCCCTCAAGCCTTGGGAGGAGGAAGAGATCAAGATCGTCAAGAAACCCGAGGAGACGAAGACCCCAGAGGATCGAAGAAGGACGAAGAAGGTCTACAGAAACGCAAACCTCGTCCTGACCTACGGCAAGACCGCGGCCGTCACCCTCGCAAGCCGGGGCCTGGGCCCCGAGACTGCGGCAAGACTCATGCGAAACCTCCGCCGTGACGAGAACGACTTCTATCGTGACATTTTGAAGGCGGAACGGGAATACGCCAGAACGAAGCGGTTCTGGACCTAGATACGATTCGTGAAAAGTTGTCGTTCAGTTTTTCTTCACTTTCGCCGCTTCAAATTCAGGTAGAAGCCACGTAGCATATACATAATGACCAGAGATTTAAACGAAAATATCAGAGGGGGGCGCTGTCTGATGAATGGCTGTTTTACGCCGGTGATTCGGACGTTTGAAAAGATGCAACTTCGGAGGATTAAGAAATGTACAAGACTCTTGCAGCGTGTTTGGGCATATGCCTCCTTCTCAGCTCAGCTCCAGTCTGGGCTCAAAAAGAGGCGGTCGCAGAGATTGGATCAACGGTCATGGAATCCAGGATCTCCCCTGAAATGGCTGTCGAGCTGAGAGAGATGCCTGATTTGACGGTCGAGTCCGCCAAGGTGCTGGCAGCCCCCTTCACATACGATGGGAAAGTTCTGGTACCCCTGGAGATCACCGTATCAAACCTGGGCGCTGACACCGCCGATGAGTTCAATGTCGGTGCATGGGGAAAAGCCACCGACGGAAACGCTTACGGCTTTAGCTACTTCGTCCCCGGCGAGAAGGTCATGCCCGACCCGAGAGGCGGCGTGCTCTGTGAGGGTCTTGATTCCGGTGAGGTCAAAACTTACCAAGGATTCCTCTTCCTTGGACCGAACCCCGTCAATGAACCTCTGAACCCCGGCACCGAGTACGAGATCCACGCCTTGGTGGACTACAACCTCGACCCGGACGCCTCATACTACGAGTGGGGAGTTCCTGAGAAGGACGAGTCCAACAACGAGCTGGTAATAAAGTACCCCCAGTTCAAGCCCGCGATTGCGGTCATAGACCTCAAAAAGGCGTAATGAAGAGACAGAACAAATAAATTTTTTATATTTTTCCTTACTCGCAGGACTTTTTTTCATCGACCGTCACCGAAGCAGCTCAAAGTTATATATGGCTGAAAAACATCGGCCCCAGTATGAGTTTTGATCTTTTCCCCGCGGTCGACCTTCGTGGCGGAAAATGCGTACAGCTCGTCCAGGGAGTTCCGGGCACCGAGGTCGTATCCCTCGACGACCCCCTGGCCCAGGCGCTTCGCTGGGTCGAGATGGGGTCGCAGGTTCTCCACATAATCGACCTGGACGGGGCGATACAGGGGGTTCGTATCAACGGACCGATCCTTCAGGAGATCGTCGAGACACTGGACCTATTCGTCCAGGTGGGCGGCGGGATCAGGACCCGACCGGATGCGGAATCCCTCCTCAATCTCGGCGTCGACAGAGTCATTCTTGGGACCGCAGCCCTCGCTCGACCCGAGATGGTGACGGAGCTTGCAAGCGACTTTGGCTCGGAGAGGGTTATGGTCGCCCTCGACGTAAGAAAGGGCAAGGTCACCACCGAGGGCTGGCAGAAGGACCTAGAGAAGGGCGCCATCGAGCTTGGCCACCTATTCCAGGAGCGGGGGGCGGGATCTATCCTTTTCACTAACATCGACACCGAGGGGCAGGTCCGGGGGATCGACCCCGAACCCACTCGTAGGCTCGCCGAGGAGGTCGATATTCCTGTGGTGGCCGCCGGAGGCGTTTCGACGGTAGAGGACGTCCTCGTTTTGAGGGACGCGGGTGCTGCCGGAGCCGTTGTAGGGACCGCGATATACACGGGAAAGCTCGACTTCAGGGAGGCCCTTTCGGTCCTCGGATCCTGATTCGATAGCTTCATAGAGGGTTCGTGGAGGATCCATGTGAACTCGTCGAGGGTTCATAGAGGGTATGTGTAGGTGATGGTATGAGGAAAGGAAAGAGTGAATCTGAAGTTGGAGGCGCGCGGGCCAGTGTTGAGCTGGATCTTGAAGGAAAAGGTGATGTAGATCTCGATTCTGGATCGGGATTTCTCGACCATATGCTCCACGCCCTGGCAAGGATGAGCGAAATCGACCTCTTGGCGAAGGCCGAGGGTGGAATCTCGCCCCAGAGGTCAAGAGCCTTGGGCCTCGCCCTGGGGAAGGGCCTTGCCCAGGCTCTCGGGGACAAGAAGGGGCTAAGAAGGTACGGCTGGGCCGCGGTGCCGATGGACGAGGCCCTCGCCCAGGCGGCCCTGGACCTGAGCGGCAGGCCATATCTCGTGATGAAGGGCGAATTCGAGAACGAGATCATCGGAGACTTGGCATCGCAAGATGTCAAGACGATCCTATTGGCCCTGGCGGAAGAGGCCCGCCTCACCCTGAACATGAAATTCGAGGGCGAAAACGATCACCACAAGGCAGAGAGCATCTTCAAGGCCCTGGGCCTCGCGCTGAAAGAGGCGAAAATGGTTGAGGGGACCGAGGTCCTCAGCACCAAGGGCGTGCTTTGATATTCGAGGTTGGGCGACTCTTCACTCGAACTCGATGGTTCCCGGGGGCTTGGGTGTCAGATCGTAAACGGCCCTTGAGACCTCCGGGATCTCTCCAGTGATCCTTCTGGATATCAGCCTCAATACCTCCCAGGGAAGCTCCAGGACGTCGGCGGTCATGGCATCCCTCGAGGATACCGCCCTCACCGCGACGACGTAGCCATAAGCCCTGATGTCGCCCTTGACTCCGGTCGCCTTGCCCAATACCGCGGCGAAGGCCTGCCAGGGCAGAAAGTTCTTCAGCTCCTCCTCGACGATGGCGTTGGCTGCCCTGACGACCTCGAGCTTCTCACATGTCACCTCACCAAGGATCCTGACGGATAGGCCCGGGCCAGGGTAAGGCATCCGCTCGCATATCTCGGTGGGCATGGATAGACCCCTTGCGACATCTCTAACCTCGTCCTTGTAAAGGTCGCGTAGAGGCTCGATTATCCCCTTGAACTCCATATCGAGAGGCAAGCCGCCGACGTTGTGATGGGACTTGATCCCACCCTCAGACTCGATCAGGTCGGGGTATATTGTGCCCTGGATCAGATACTCGGCTCCGACGTTTCTAGCCTCCTCCTCAAAGACCCGGATGAAGGTCTCCCCCACAACCTTTCTCTTCTCCTCGGGATCGGTCACACCCTCGAGGGCGCCAAGGAACCTCTCTTCAGCATGAACCGTGATGAGATTAAAATCGGAAAACATTTCTGCGATCTTCTTCGATTCGTCCAGCCGCATGAGCCCGCTGTCCACGTAAACCGGGAGCAGCCGGTCTCCGATCGCCTCGCGGGCCAGAAAGGCACAGACCGAGCT
Organism: Methanotrichaceae archaeon; assembly: GCA_013329455.1. GTDB lineage: Archaea > Halobacteriota > Methanosarcinia > Methanotrichales > Methanotrichaceae > Methanocrinis > Methanocrinis sp9297u. The sequence goes on from DUKF01000031.1 coordinate 5,018, forward strand.
GTCCACGCCGCCTGAGAGACCGATGACCGCACTTCCCTCTACCTGGCGGCGAATCTCTGCTATGGCTTCATCGATAAACTTGGGGACGTTCAGACCCATAAAGGTCTGAGGCCGGTTTCATGGATAATAGGCTTGCGGTTATCGGCGGAAATGATTTCAGATGACCCCAACGTGAACTGTACATGAAAAATAATCATTTAAAGGAGCGGGTGGAAGGTTCTTTCAGCGGGAAGGGGAGTGGGAAACGACAGATCACCAAACCTCCTATCGAGATGAGAGGGCATATCCCTCCGCACTCTCATCTAGCGTCCCTTTTGCTCTTTTGGTGATCTGCCTTCTTCCTGCATATTTATTTATAAACCTCGCTGCCGCTTTTGAGGGAATAGCTCCCATCAAAGACGCTCGCAATGGCCGCGTCTCTGCTTTTGGTGTGGCTTTCGATCTCGTATATCGCCATCCCACTGAAGTTGGACTCGGAATCGAGGATCAGCCTTGTGCTCCGAACCTCAGCGAGGCCCGTGCAGTTCAGCCGGTCGGCGTATAGGTACCTCTCCCTTATGATCGAGCCCCTCTTCTCGTCCATGCAGATGTGGCTTGCATACCAGCTCGAGTTGTAGGCGAGCGCGCGGCCGAAAGATAGGTTGAGGACCGCCGGAGTCTGGACGGCATCAAACTCCCTTCCCATCTTCATCCGGCTGGACCTGTAGATCAAGACCTCCTCGGAATTGTAGCTTCCAGAGCCGTGCTCCGAGAAGCTGAGAGTGGTACCGACGATCGGCTTTACCGGCGTTGCGACCGACCCCCTCTTCTCGAACTGGTCGCAGGATATCCTGACCTGGTTGATTATCGTGTGGGGGCTCCTCTCGGTCGTGAACCTCCGCCTGACGGAGACAAAGCCTGTCCCAGAGACCCGCCCGCCCACATCGGCAACGAAGTTCTGTTTCACCATCTTCATCACCAGGACGATCTTGCTGTAACTGCCCGGAGGAACGGTCCCTATAGTCCAGACGTTGTTTGTCCCCGTATCTGGTGGCGGGTCTGCTGACAGCAGCGTCATCCTGGGATCGTAATCCTCCACGATCACGAGGTTGGTCAGGGGCACCATCAGATCGTTTCCGTAGGTTATGGTGTAGGTGATCTTGCCGTTCTGGCTTATCCTTCTGGGCGTGCCTTTTTTCGTCTCCAGGTCCTCGAAAGATTCAAAGCTCAAAAGATAGCCGCCAAGTTTCAAGTAGTCGATGAGGCAAGAGCCACCAGTCTCATCCATACCATACAGAGTTATCCAGATCCTCACAACGCCAGCGCCGCCGAAATGATCCTGACATCCAGCCAAATCTCCTATTTCTTCTTTGTTCCTGTCCTGATATGCGAAACGAGAATCGAAAGCATTGAGTTCCGACCATTCTGATTCAGACGAGTTAACTTCATCCCAAATGTTTGCTCGGGACTTGATCCAGTTATCTCCAGCTGATTTCTTGCTTGTGTATTTTCCGTCACCATTGACGTCGAGATATAATCTTATCTCGATATCTCCAGCACCACTGAGGGGAAGCATCTGCATGCAAAAATCGTCCACTTCTTCCAGGGGTATCGGATCGTCGAGATATATCATAAGTCGGATATATTTTTTCTTATCTTGGACAGAGAACATTGCAGAATGTGGGCCGTGAAAGGCATTTTCATTTGAAATGGTCGCTTCACCGTATTTGGATTTACCAAGCCTGTAATCTATGCCTGGGGAGCCAGTAGCTACGATAAAGGTGGAGGAAAGCAGAAGAACTAAAGCGAAGATCCCCAGAAGTCTCATACGGATGCAACTTATTCCAATTCAGTATAAAAACACATTTGATTTATATAATCATTATGAATGTCTATTTTTGTAAAATATCCTCCACCTGGCCCGGCCTTGCAACTTTAGCTCCTCCACGGGTCTACATGAGATCCACAGGCGGTTCACATAACTTTTCAAGACCAAAAAGCGACTAACAGGGACCCAATATGAAAAATAGGTATTTAAATTTGCTTAACCAGGCTTCGAATGTTGGAAAGGTTTGCTGTGAATGAAATAAGGCATTGTAGGTGATTTGAGCATGATTGAGGGGTTGATTATAACGAAATTGGGGGAGGAGTCCCTGAGGAAGTTCTTCAAAGAGGCGTTCGTCAAGGAGAACCTTCCTTACATAATGGGGACCATTTCTTTGCTGGCGATGATCTTTGTGGCGGCGGCCTCATCCGCCACAGCCGCGGGCACAGTGACATATCAGACCTCGGGCACCGGCATGACCCAAACATCCTTCATATGGTCCAAGATGCCGGTGCCTGGGCCTGATGGGGCCGCGTACTATCATGAGAACATCCGCTACAACTTCTGGCCGGAGGTGCCGCCCGTGGGCGACGGACTCTGGACGCCCAGCAACGGGAGGAGGACCCGATACAACCGAGACTGGTACAACCAGCAGCCCACTGCGATAGATCTTTCCTCAGACAGGGCGGGCCCAGAGGTTGCAGGATCTTCCGTAACTTGGACCGCCAAAGCGAGCGATCCTGATGGGAACGCCCTTCTCTACAAGTTCTGGCTAATGGGCCCGTCCACTAGCTGGGCCTGGCAGGAGATGACCGAATGGACCTCAAGCAACCGATGGACATGGAGTACTTCTCTTTCTGACGTTGGGACCAACCAGATCTGCGTCAGCGTCAAGGATGGATATCACGCGGGACCTGACGGATCGAACAGCTACCTGATCAGGGACTACACCGTAACTCTTCCGAGGGCCAACGAGCCGCCAACGGCATCGGAGCTAGTCCAAAGACCAGCGGGCCCCCAGACTGCGGGCACTTCCATCACCTGGACCGCCAGGGTGAGGGACTCCGAGGGAGACCAGATCTCCTACAGGTTCTGGCTGAAAGGCCCCTCCACCGGGAACAACTGGAAGGACATGACCGGTTGGACCGCGAACAACCGGTGGACATGGCAGACGACCACATCAGACGTCGGGAACAATCAGGTGAACGTCTGGACAAGGGACGGAAATCACGCAGGATCTGACAGCTGGGACAGCTACCAGGTGAAAGACTGCACAGTAACTTCTCCGAGGGCCAACGAGCCACCCACAGCGACGGGCCTAGTTCCAAACAGGGGAAGCCCCCAGGTCGCAGGATCTTCGATCTTCTGGACCGCGACCGCCACTGACCCCGATGGAGACCAGGTCTCCTACAGGTTCTGGCTGAAAGGCCCCTCCACAGGAAACAACTGGAAGGACATGACAGGATGGACCACGAGCAACCAGTGGACGTGGTGGACCGCAAGCTCTGACATCGGAACGAGCCAGGCGAACGTCTGGATAAGGGATGGAAAACACGCAGGATCTGACAGCTGGGACAGCTACCAGGTCAGAGACTTCACGGTGATCGGCACCACCGCCCCGGCGACGAACCAGCCGCCAGCAGCCTTGGGCCTTGCGCCGAACAAGGACGGTCCCAGGAAGGCCGGGATGAAGATCAAGTGGACCGCCAACGTTCGTGATCCTGAGGGTGACCTCATCTACTACCGCTTCTGGCTGAAGGGCCCCTCGACGGCGAACGCCTGGAAGGACATGACAGGATGGACT
>DUKF01000128.1 GCA_013329455.1 Methanotrichaceae archaeon
CAAGGTAAGCCACCTCCCAGTGGTTCGAAAGACGGCCGATCATCTTTTCCCATTTTCCCCCCTTTCTTCCCCTTTCTTTTCCCTCTTTTTTTCTTCAACCCCTCTCTTTCCCTTTCCCGTCCTTCGAGCATTCAATCCATTCGACCCTTCGTCCTCGTTGACATCCTCGACATCTTTTGCCCCTTTGACTCCTTTGCCCCCCACTTCTACCGGCCTTTCGAACCTCTTTTTGAACTCCCAGGATGGGCAAAGAAGTTTTTATAATATGGAGATAGATTTGGCCCGTTTACGGCTCCGTCATCCCATCCGGGCGGCCTCGATAGGCCAAACCCGAACCAAAGTGGCGGGGGAGCCGGATATTCAATTTCAAGACCGGCTCGCTGGGCCGGATCGCTCGTCCCCGGAGGCGCTTAATCAGATGGAAGAAAACAGGTTTGATGATGGCATTTTCCTGATGCACACGGACAGGTTCGAGGAAGCGGTTGAATTTTTCAAGAGTCTCACCGAGGCTGACCCGTCCGACGTTGAGGCGTGGTACAAGCTGGCGGTCGCGTATCTGGGAGCAGGAAGGCTGGACGAGGGGCTCGCCAGCACCGAGCGGGCCATCGAGCTTAAGCCCGACGACCCGGAGCTCTTGGATCTGATAGGCGGGATATGGTCCCTCAAGAACGACGACGAGACGGCGCTCGAGTACTTTGAAAGGGCGATTGAGGTGAGGCCAGACCACGCCCGGGGCTGGATCTCGAAGATCATGACTCTGCGCACCCTCGACAGGATCGACGAGGCGAAGGAGGCCTACAGGGAGGGCGTCGAGCGGGCCCCGAACCTCAATGATCCAGAGGAGTGGAACGACCTGGCGGGGGCGATATTCGACCGGGGCGATTACCTGGCTGCCATCGACTTCCTCGACTTCCTCCTGGACCTGGAGCCCGAGGAGATGAGCTACAAGTTCAACAAGCTGGGACCCCTGTCGAAGCTGAAGAGGTACGACGCCGTGGCGGATCTTGCCGAGGAGCTCGTCGAATCCATGCCCGACTTCGTCCCGGGCTGGATGGTGAGGGGGATCGCCCTTCTTGGCCTGGAGAGGTACGACGAGGCTGTGGAGTCCTTCGACCGGGCTATCCTCCTGGACCCCACCAACGTCGAGGCTCGCGAGATGAAGCAGAGGACCGTCGAATACCTGGAAGAAGTGAAGACGGCCTGAAGTTCAGGGGGTGCCCTCTCGTAGAGGCCGTGGCGAATAGGGACACTCGGTAGCTTTTGGAGGGGCTCGAAGAGAGTGGAAGAGGTTTCAAAAACCTAAAATATCCTTTAGATTTTTTGTTTTTTCATCGCCCTTGATAAATCTTGGAGGAACGCTTCTCTGAATAGAACCTTTTATACCAAGTAAATCTTCCATCTCATCCGAGACAGCATAATACGGCCTACCAAGAACGTCACATTTTGTTTTACTTATTAAAATTCCTCTCTCTAATAACATGCTTTTATCTTTGCTGCCAACTACCAAGGCTAATTCAAACTCCACGTAATTTCTTTTAAGATGGGCATTGTTAGGATAAAGCTGGTAGCATTTATCAATCTCATGATCTGATAGCTGAGCAAAGTCGATAACTCGCTCAACGGTGAAATATCCAATAATATATAATCCACTATCATAATTATTATTTTTATATGGTATTAGGCCAGCATAAAATACTAGGAGATCCCCTCTATCTAGTTTCAGAAGATACGTTTTTTTGGAAGTTGGATCGCCGTAAGTAAAAGTTTCGAACTCTGGATCAAAGTGCATAATTCTGTTTTCAACTGATCTGGGAAGGTATGAGGATAGCGTCCTTCCTTTACGACCAATAGTATTTTTAAAAGTTTTAGTTTCGTTTGTCAAACATCCTTCTGAAATTGGTATGTACTCAAAAGAGCCGTCTTGAAAAATCGGCGCTAATGCATTATCAGTGCCTTTGTCTACTCCGACTCGTAATAACATCGCTTTCATAGGCTTTAAGCCTCTAATTCGATACAAAATCCTTTCGATCAGCATGAGGACAAAAATAGGTCTCGTCGAATCCCTTCCTATCGGTATTTTAGAACTTATTTGCAAAAAATATTTGGTTTGTCCATCGTTTCCATCGGCGATGACAACCCGATGAGTTGATCGGCCCGAGGCAAAAAGTACTTCCTCTCGAAAAATCCAGTTGTCTGGCAACCTCATGACGAAATCCAGCCAATCCCAAAATGCAACTCCAGAGCCAGAGTTCAGCCTCGCCTCCGACTTCGAGCCGAAGGGCTCCCAGCCCGAAGCGATCAAAAAGCTCATTTCGGGCCTAGCGGCAGAGCAGAGGTTCCAGACCCTCCTCGGAGTCACGGGCTCGGGAAAGACCTATTCGGTCGCAAAGGTCATCGACCAGGTCAAAAAGCCGACGCTGGTCATCGCCCACAACAAGACCCTGGCAGCCCAGCTCTACAACGAGTTTCGGGATTTCTTCCCCGAAAACAGGGTCGAGTACTTCGTCTCTTACTACGACTACTACCAGCCCGAGTCCTACATCCCCGCGCGGGACCAGTACATCGAAAAGGACTCCTCCATCAACCCCAAGATCGAGCAGATGCGGCTTGCGGCGACGGCTTCTCTCATGTCCCGGCGTGACGTGATCGTCGTTGCCTCAGTCTCCTGCATCTACGGCCTCGGCAACCCCGAAAACTTTCTTAAGATGGGCTTTGAGCTGAAGGTCGGCGACCGGATATCTCGACGGGAGATCCTCGAGAGGCTTGTAGCGATCCAGTACGAGCGTAACGACATGGAGCTTGCGCCGGGCGATTCCGGGTGAAGGGGGAGACGATCGACCTCGTCCCCGGCTATTTCAACAACATCGTCAGAATCGAGCTCTTCGGGGACGAGGCGGACCGGATCACCGAGATCGACCGGCAGACTGGCGAGCGGCATGAGGATATGAAGTACTTTTACGTCTACCCAGCCCGCCACTACGTCATCCCCGAAGAAGAGAAAAAAAGCGCCATCGACTCGATCCTCGAAGAGCTGGAGGAAAGGCTTCCGGATCTCGACATGCTCGAATCCCACCGATTGAAACAGAGAACCCTCTACGACATCGAGATGATAAGAGAGACCGGAAGCTGCAAGGGGATCGAGAACTACTCCCGCCACTTCGACGGCCGAAAGCCCGGCGAGCCCCCTTACTGCCTCCTGGACTACTTCCCCAAGGACTTCCTTTTGGTGATCGACGAGAGCCACCAGACGATCCCCCAGCTCCGGGCGATGTACAAGGGAGATCGGTCCCGGAAAAAGAGCCTCATCGACTACGGCTTCCGGCTGCCCAGCGCCTACGACAACCGGTCCCTCAGGTTCGAGGAGTTCGAGAAATTTATGAGACGGGCGATCTTCGTCTCGGCGACCCCCGGCCCTTACGAGCTGGATCACTCAGCCCAGGTTGTCGAGCAGATCATCCGGCCGACGGGCCTTCTGGACCCCGAGGTTGAGATCAGGCCGATCGAGGGCCAGGTCAAGGGCGTCATGGAGGAGATCGGAAAGGTCGTCGAGCAAGGCGACCGGGCTCTTGTGACGACCCTCACGAAGAAGCTCGCCGAGGAGCTGACAGACTTTCTGGCCCAAAACGGGATCCGGGCCCGCTACCTCCACTCAGAGATCCAGACGATCGAAAGGACCGAGATCATCCGGGAGCTTCGCCTCGGAAAGTTCGACGTCCTCGTCGGAATCAACCTCCTCCGGGAAGGGCTTGACATCCCCGAGGTCGGCTTCATCGGGATCTTGGACGCGGACAAAGAGGGCTTTCTCCGAGACGAAAAGAGCCTGATCCAGACGATCGGCAGAGCTTCGAGGAACGCAAACTCGAGGGTCGTCCTCTACGCCGACAAGATGACCGACTCTTTCAGAGGCGCGGTAAAAAAGACCGAGGAGCGGCGTGCCCTCCAGATGAAATACAACGAAGAGCACGGCATCGTCCCCAAGACGATCAATAAACCGATCAGAGAGAAGGTCGTTGAGATCACCGACACAAGGCACATCCCGAAGTCCGATATCCCGAACGTCGTGATCGAGCTTGAGTCCGAGATGAGGTCGGCCGCGGAGGTCCTCGACTTCGAGCGAGCGATCATGCTTCGGGACGCGATCAAAAAGCTGGAAAAGGGGATGAAACCTGGGTGAAGGGGCGATCACCGAATAGCTCGGACCGGCCACCTTCCCAGAATTCGCCTAATCTTCCAAATCGTACAGAATCTTCATCGCCTTGGTGAAAGGTGGCATCCCCGACGTCAAAAGAACCACCCTCAGAACGTCGACGATCTCGTCTCTTGTGACGCCAAACTCCTTCATCGCGCTCATCATCTGCTTTTTCGTGGCCCTTTTATCAGAAGATGCCGCATTGATGCCCAGCGCGATCAGTTTCTGGGTTTTGTAGTCGATGACCTTTCCCGTGAAGATGGCCTCGTTCAAGCCGACGATGGCTTCGTAAAGGTCGGGGTAATCTTTTTTAACGTTGACCATCCCTTCGCCGAAGAATACCTCTTCTTTCATTTTTAGTCCTCCTGCATTTACTTGGCTCTCTTATATTTTATATCTTTCTCCACCGATTTTCAAAATAATCTCGAACCTTTTTGGACCTGATATCATACCTCTGAAAAGAGAACTTCAGAATAGGAAAGACGAGTTGGAGGGAGGCCGGAGAGAAGTTACACCCCCCGGCTCAACGTTGCATTATGCGTCCCATATTCAAATACAGGGAACGAGTTTGATCTGGAGAAATCCGACGTGAGCTTTCAACGATTGATATCCTGCGAATCTATTTTGGAATTCCCAGAAGCTATCTCCCTGCTAGTATATAACCTGTCCTCAGGATTATATGTAACTTTTGGGTGAAGAGATGAGGTCGAGCTCCGTCAACATCCCACATTCCCAAGACAAGAAAGGAAAGGGAAGGATGACGACGAAATCCGAAACTTCAATCTTCCTTTGGACCGGAATTTCCCGCTGGCCCGTCAGAGGCTCCCTGTCCATTCTGACCTTCAATGGGGACGCCGCCATCTCGAGGCCTCAGAGCCCTTACCCCCGCCCTGGGATATCTTACCGGATCTCTGAAGAGGTGCCTGGACCTTGCAATCTGCTCAGATGTTCCAAGAACCAGAAGTACGTCTCCAGCCACTATCCCGGTATCCTTCTGGGGATTGAGGATGTTTCCCGAATCACTGATTATGCCGAGGACGTTCACGCCGAGCTTCTTTCTCAGCTCCAAGTCTGCAAGGGTCTTCCCGGAGGCTGGAGCCTTATCCTCGACCTTGATGGTGACGATCTCTACGTTTGGAAGGTAGCGCCTCAGATCCGAGATGTTGGCAGGCTCGATCTCGACGTTCCTGAACATCTCGTAGCCGTGAGAGCGGGCTTCGACGATCATCTTCTCGATCTCGCTCCTTGGGACCAGGTACTTGCCAAGGACCCTCGAGAATATCTCCACCGACGTTTCGAACTCCTCGGGGATCACCTCGTCGGCACCTAGGTCGTAGAGGGCCGCCGCCTCGTGTAGGTACCGGACCCTGGCCAATATGTAGACTTTGGGGCTCAGCTTTCTCGCCATCTCGACGATCCTCCGCGTCGCCATCTCGTCGGAGACCGCCACCACCAGAACCCTTGTGT
>DUKF01000116.1 GCA_013329455.1 Methanotrichaceae archaeon
TAGAAGGGCGATCCCCATCGACTTGACCCTGATACCCTCGGCTCTGCAGAGGATCCCATGAGAGAACTCGTGGACCGCCATCGTCACGAAGAGAGCGATCCAGCCCCACCAGAGGGGTATGAACTGGTTTATCCCCGGTATCAATAGGACGTTCCTTGGGGCGGTGTAGACGCTCGGCTCCGGAGGCGACCGCATCACCACAAGGGTCGTCAGGAGGAATAAAGCGAGAAACGAGAACATCCCAAGGATGACCAGGGGAATCCCTGCGGTGATCGCCGTTTTCCAGAACCTTTTCGGGCTGCTGAGCCGATCAATCAGGCCGAGCCAGCTTGTGGTCCTGATCATTATCACCGGACCCCAGTTTCCGAGGTTCAGCCCTTTTAGGCTCTTGATCCGGCCCAACCTGGTGGCCAGGATCCAGTGGAGGTTCAGGGTGAGGATCGCGATCAAAACCCAGTCGTAGAGGGTCAGCTCCAGATGCAGGGGAAAGTCCAACGGTTCGTCCTCCGAAGTTCGGATTTTTTGAAGATGCTCACATTCTGAGAAGACATATATAATTTCATGGCGCACAGACGGCCGTGAAGCACCAAGCTCTGCAGACGTTGAGGATTGAGGGGGTCGAAATCTTCGAGATCGAGGAGCGGCTGCCCAGGGAGATCGAGCTCGAGATATTCGTGAACGGTGACTTCTTCGCGAAAGCCACGATCACACCATCTCAGGAAAGGGAGTTTGTGGCGGGTCATCTCTGGTATCGGGGGATGATAGAGGACGCATCCCAGATTAAGTCCTTGCGGATCGAGGGCAACAGGGCGTGGGCGGATATCGAACCCGCATCTGAGAAGGTCAGGTGGGCCGAAACAAAGAGTACTTCCGGAAAGGCCGACTGGAGCGTCAGAGCCGATTGGATATTGTCGAACCTCCTCGCCACCCTGGATTCGGACCTTTACGGGAAGACGGGCGGAACCCACACATCTTCCCTCTGCAGGGGTGAGTCGATCCTCGCAAGCTCTGAGGACGTCGGTCGCCTCAACCCTCTGGACAAGGCGTTCGGCTGGGGCATCCTCCGGGGGTGGGACCTGAGAAGCTGTTACGCCGTTACCTCCGGCAGAATAACGAGCCATACCGTCGAGAAAGTCTCGAAGTTCAACGTCCCCCTCGTCGCCTCCAAGGGAGCCGTCACCACCCTCGCCGTCGAGATGGCTGAGAAGTGGGGTATGACTCTGGTGGGCTTCGCCCGCCAGAGCAGAATGAACGTCTACACCAGAAGGGATAGGGTCACCCTGAAATGATCAAAGGTCGCCCATGCTGGCCTGGATCAGCTCCTGGTTCTTCTTCTCCAGGTAGCCGTAGACTGCGCCGTGGGGCGCTCCGTCCATCAGCATCTCGATGGCGGTTCTCGCGATCCTGATCTGATCTGGGTTCCCTATAATGGCAACGGTCTTGCCGTAGATCGAGATCCCAACGCCGGTCAGCTTCTCGGTGATCTCCCTAGTCCGGCCATCCTTTCCGATTATTCTTCCTTTTATCCGGGCCATGTCGCTTTTAGTGTTGCAAACCCTGGACAGGTCTATGACGTCGAGCATCAGGATCTCGTCTTCCAGAAGCGCAAAGGCCCTTTCGGGAGAGAATCCTCTACCTATCGCCCGGACGACGTCGGCGAGGCGCATCGCCATGATCGGGTCCTCTCCGGTGATGATCTCCACAGCGCCGGTATCGCTGTCGATCACCAGCTCTGCGCCGGTCTTCTCCTCGAGCATGCCCTTAACCGATCCTGTGGGACCCACCAGAACCCCTATTCGATCTGCTGGAATCTTGATGTGCAAAAATATCAGCCTCCGCGAAATTGTTTCGTGATTATTGTGATTTGAGAAAAGTCAGCTTTCCTTATCGGCCCTCAGCTTCTCTTTAATGGCCTCCTCCGAGCCGATGCCGTACTTCTTATTGAAGTAGCGAGCGAGGTTTGAAATGTCCCTTTCCAAAAAGCTCCTAGCCATCGGGTGTTCCTGGGTCACCGACTGGCCCATGTCGATGATCACCGGCTCTCCTTCGTGGTAGAGTATGTTGAACTCGCTCAGGTCGGCGTGTACGAGGTTGGCTTTTTTGTAGAGGAGGGATACGTACTCCACGATCTTTTTGAAGGCCCGCTCCGCCTCTTCCTGTCCTAGGTTCACATTTTTCAGCTGGGGCGCGGGCGTATCCACATCTCCCACCATCTCCATGACGAGGATGTTCTCCCTCATGGCGATGGGATGAGGCACCTTCACGCCCACCTCTTCGGCACGCTTGAGGTTTCGAAACTCCTTTCTCGTCCAAGCAGCGATGATCGCCCTCTTGGTTCCCTTGATGCTGCCAAACCGGGGGTCTCCGAGGAGGTAGTTTTGCATCGCCTTGAAGTTGCTAGTATTTATGCGGTAAATCTTGATGGCGAGATCCTTCTCGTCTTCTCCCTTGGCACGAAATATGTTTGCTTCTTTGCCGGTGCTCACGGCCCCGCCGAGGGAAGTGATCACGCCCTTGCTCGCGAGAGAATAGAGGTCCATCAGGACGCGCCGGTCGAAGACCTCGTTTTGGACCTTGAAGTCGTCAGAATCTTTGATGCGTTTGCGCATCATGTCGATGCGCGCCTCGAACTGCCTCTGCTTCTTGGATTCCTCAGTCATGCCTACCTTTTGAGGTAACCCTTCCGGACCATCCAGTCAACTTGAGGAGCGGTGTACCTCCAGACGACGTCGGCCTTCTCGTCCTGAAATGACCACGGCACCACGATGACGATGTCGCCTTGCCGGATCCAGATCCTCTTCTTCATCTTGCCGGGTATTCTCGCCATCCTCTCGTGACCGTCGAGACACCTAACCCTCAGTCGGTTAGATCCTAGCAGGCTCTCCACGTGTCCCAACACCTCTCTGTCGCGGGGTCGTGGGAGACGGACTCTGGTTACAACCTCCGGACCTTGTGCATTTCGTTTCCTTTTTTTACTTGCATAATTAGCCAGTATATCACCTCTGGGGACGAATCGAGCTTTAAATCCGACATTTCGGGGCGGATAACTCGAAGTTCATTCAGCAGTGCTAAAGGTATGGTATGATAATTAAAGGTTGTGACCAAAAGAGATGATGGGCCCGACGCGATTCGAACGCGTGATCCCCGCCGTGTGAAGGCGATGTCATAACCACCTAGACCACGGGCCCTCAATCCCTCCCACGACGTCATGCATATTAGTATTTTTCCACTCACTCTTGCCCGATCGAAGAGCCGAAAAGGCCTTCGGAGAGGACATTTTAAATAGTAACTCGTGAAGGTGATGAGGATGGATTTGTGCCGATTGCTCTTGGCTCCCGAGTCGCCTGGTCCCTTGCGGTCCCTTTATGAGGTTGTCTTGAAGAGGAAGGTGTTGAGGGCCGGAGTCCCCGAGCACGTTGCGATCATCCAGGACGGGAACCGCCGGTACGCCAGGATGAAGGGCGTCTCCAGCTTCGATGGACACAGTCGGGGCGCCGAGACGACGGAGACGGTGGCCGACTGGTGTCTGGAGCTGGGAATAAAGCACATTTCAGTCTACACATTCTCCACCGAGAACTTCGACCGGGACGAGGCCGAGAAGGAGTACCTCTTCGAGCTGATCGAAAGGAAGCTCATGGTGCTTACCGTCTCGGAGAAGGTGCACAAAAACCGGATCCGAGTGAGGGCCATCGGCAGGATCTGCCTCTTGCCGCCTCATCTGCAGGAGGCGATTCGAAAGGTGGAGGCTGCCACCTGCGGCTACGACAACATGCACTTCAACCTGGCCCTCGCCTACGGCGGTCAGAGCGAGATTGCCGACGCTGCGAGATCCCTGGCCATTGAGGTGAGTGAGGGCCGTCTCGACCCCCGGGATCTGGACGAGAATGCTGTAGCGGGCCACCTCTATCCGATCGGTGGCCAGCCCCTCCCCAGGGTGGACCTGATAATAAGGACCGGTGGCGAGGTCCGAACCTCCAACTTCCTGCCCTGGCAAGCGAACGGGAGCCGCTGTCCCGTCCACTTCTGTGCACCTTATTGGCCGCAGTTCAGCAGGGTCGAGTTTTTCAGGGCGATAAGGACTTTTCAGGCCTGTCGGGGACGGCGCGCGCCCTCAAATCAACAGGCTTAATTACCATAACCATCCTACTCGGCACCGTGTCCCGATAGGGTAGTGGATATCCTAGAGGCCTGCGGAGCTGAACATGCGCAGAGAGCCTCAGACCCGGGTTCGAGTCCCGGTCGGGACGTACTTTCTCGACAAATCATCGACAAATCATTGGATGTTTGGTTTTTATGGTTCTGGACAGTTTAGGCGGATCGTTGAGGGGAGCGCTGAAGAAGATCGCTTCCGCCAGCAGGATAGATAAGCAGGTCGTCGACGAGGCGGTACGGGAGATCCAGCGGGCTTTGCTCCAGGCGGACGTGAACGTCAAGCTGGTGATGGACCTCTCAAACCGGATCAGGGACAGGGCCCTCTCCGAGAAGCCCGCCCCCGGGATGAACCCAAGAGAGCACGTCATCAACATCGTTTACCAGGAGCTGATAAACCTCGTCGGGAAGAGCTCTCCGGTCTCGCTTGAGAAGCAGACGATAATGCTCGTCGGCCTTCAGGGGAGCGGCAAGACCACCACCGCTGCGAAGCTTGCGACCTTCTTCCAGAGGAAGGGCCTCCGGTCGGCGGTGGTCTGCGCCGACACCTTCAGGGCCGGAGCCTATGACCAACTCAAAGCCCTCTGCGAAAAGCAGGGCGTGTTCTTCTACGGCGAGAAGGGAAACCCCGACGCCCCTGCTGTTGCGAGGAAGGGTCTTGAGGCCAGCAAAAAGTACGACGTCCAGATCGTGGATACCGCGGGCAGGCACGCCCTCGAGGGCGATTTGATCCAGGAGATGGTCGACATCGACACCGAGGTTCACGCCGACCACAAGCTCCTGGTGATGGACGCCGCCCTCGGCCAGCAGGCGAGCGAGCAGGCAAAAGCCTTTAACAAGGCTGTGGGGATCACCGGCGTCATCATAACCAAGCTCGACGGGACTGCCAAGGGTGGCGGTGCCATGAGCGCCGTCGCCGAGACGAACTCCTCGGTCGCCTTCATCGGCGTCGGCGAAACCCCGAACGACCTGGAACGGTTCGAGGCCGACCGGTTCATATCCCGCCTTCTTGGGATGGGCGACATCAAGACCCTGATAGAGCGGGCCCAGGAGACGAAGGTCGAGGAGGAGATGGACGTCGATGCCCTGATGCGGGGCAAGTTCACCCTCAAGGACATGTGCAAGCAGATGGAGGCGATCAACAAGATGGGCCCCCTCAAGCAGATCATGCAGATGCTTCCTCTCGGCGGGATGGGCCTTGACATCTCCGATAAGGAGTACCAGGTCACAAAAGATCGGCTCGACAAGTACAGGGTGATCATGGAATCGATGACCGAGGCTGAGCTTGAAGAGCCGAAGATCATAACCGCCTCCAGGACAAAGCGGATCGCCAGAGGCAGCGGGACCCAACCCGAGCTCGTGAGGGAGCTATTGAAGTCCCACAAGGCGATGCAGAAGGCCCTGAAGGGGATGCGGGGCATGAACAAGATGGGCATGAAGCGGATGATGAAGAAGTTCGGGCCCATGATGGGCGGCGGGATGTAGAAAGTCTCACCATCTTCGTTTTTCCGGGACTTCTCTCTGCTATTCTTGAATTTCTTTGCTTTTCCATTATATTCTCTCTCGAAGATCTCCTGTTGCAGCGTAACTTATCGACCTCGTGAGGTTGGCAAGATGGCCGTGACAAACCTATTTAACAGAGGAGAGGGCTCTTGCGCGGGAAATGACCGAATGGGAATCGGACTTCACGGGCTCTTTCAGTAGCTACCTCTCCCCAGGCTGCCGGATCTGTCGCCAGGGCGCGTCCCTGGTCTTATTCGTCACTGGGATCTGCGAGAGGGACTGCTTCTACTGCCCCCTCTCAGAGGGGAGGAGGGATAGAGACGTCGTCTTCGCAAACGAGCGGGAGGCAAAGTCCGACCTCGACATAATCGAAGAGGCAAACGCCATCGGAGCCCTCGGGACCGGTATCACTGGGGGCGAGCCCCTGTTGAAGAGAGATTTCGTGATCAGGTCGATCAGATCCCTGAAGCGGGAGTTCGGGCAGGATCACAACATTCACCTCTACACTGGGGCGAGGCCCGGCCCCTCTTCTCTTCGAAGCCTCGCAGAGGCGGGGCTCGACGAGATCAGGTTTCATCCGCCAGCCTCGGATTGGTCGGACCCGAGATGGCTCAAAAAGGCGCTAGAGGATGCGAGGTCGCAGGGGCTCCTGGCAGGGGTCGAGATCCCCGCCATCGGTCCAGCGCCCGGAATCATCGAGGCGGTTCGAAAGGCCGATGCCTTCCTGAACTTGAACGAGCTTGAGTTCTCCGAGACGAACCAAGAGGCTTTGAAGAATCTCGGGTTCAGGTCGAAGGATTACGGCTGCGGCGCGGTCGGGAGCGAGTCAGTGGCCACAGAGCACTTCAAGGTCGAGGGTCTCAAGGTCCATTACTGCTCTTCGGGGTTCAAGGACGCGGTCCAGCTCCGGGAACGGCTGAAGCGGCGGGCAGAGAGGACGGCCCGGCCCTTTGACCTATCCACCGATGACGGAACCTTGATCTTCGGCGTGATTCTGCCTGTTGATCGGGCCGGGGCCGGTGGCATCGGCTCGGTGGTCGAGAGGCTGGTGGCCCTGGAAGTTCCTGAGGAGATGTACCTCCTATTTGAGGGGAGGATCGAGATCGCTGGATGGATCCTGGAAGATATCGTCCCGGATCTCGAGGAGATGGAGTGCCAGCTGGCCCTGGAAGAGAGGTACCCGATCGAGGGTGGGCCGGTTGTGGAGAGAATACCTTTATAAATCCATAGCTGCAAATGTAGGGGCGGTGAGCTTACAGGATGGAGGCTAGCGTTCAAAAACATGAAGATCAGATTCGTGAGCGCCTGAAAAATTATCTCAAGCGCGACGGAATGGGCATCCGAAAGGCTGTCCTGAAGCTGTTCTTGCATGACAGGTCTTACACCACTGAGGAAGTTTACACTTATCTGGACAAGGAGGGTTTCGACGTCAGCTATCGGGGCGTCTCGGCGATGGTAGGCCTAATGAACACCAGGCTCGGCATCCTCAGCATCGATGTCTCGGGCGACCACAACGTCTACTCTCTCAAACCCGATCACAAGGTGATCGTAAGTTCGGTTCTTGAAAGTTATTGAGGCGGCTTCAGTTGGGCGGTTCTCCCCGCTTCATCCTTCTGAGATATTTTTTGAGGCCATAGTCCGAAAGTAGGTTAATCCCCCGGAGGGCCAGGTGCTGGCTCCATCCCGCTGTCATCCTTTCGCTATAGTACCGATGCAGGGCTTTCAGGTGGCGCAAATTGTACTCCAAGCACGTCCCCACAAGCTCCCAATGCTCAGGCTTCGCTCTCTCTTTTCCAAAGCCCATGGCGTTTCCTAGACGCGTCTCCCCGATCGGCGTGAAGAATAGGGGGAGCATCAGGCCGATGTGGTCTTTCAGCGACTCGACCAGTTCCGTCGTCAGCACGACGTCCTCTTCGGTCTCGCCGGGCAGGCCCAGGACGAGGCTTGCCACCGGAAGCCAGGACTGGTCGCTGAAAAGGCCGTAGCACTCCCTCACGATCTCAGGCCAGATCTCCAAGGGTGCGGGCTTTGCCTTGTTCTTCATGTGCTTTGCAAGAAGCTTGCAACTTCCGGTTTCGATCCCGATCCAGGCCGACATGTACCTTTGGTCGGTCCCGACCCCCACGATCTCGGAGATATCCCTCAGAAGGTCCTGATTGTGGTAGACCGAGGCGAGGCTCACATGGGATACGTCGACGGTCCTGGGATCTAGGTCCTTTACCTGCCTGAAAAGGTCGAGGAGCCTCTCTCGGTCGGGCACCGCTCCCATCGACCCGTACTGAAAGGCGTCCTCGGAATGGAGGATCAGGTCTTTCTGCCCTGCCCTGATGTTAACCTCGGCGTCTTTCAGTATCTTGGAGATCGGCCTGTGCCTGGGCTTACGCATCGTTGGCGAGCAGAATGAGCACCCTCGCCAGCAGCCTCGCCCTATCTCGACGATACCGCCGACGGTTGCTCCTCTGTTGACGGGGATCTCATCGCCGGGGACGGTCTCGCCCTCGATCTCCCTTGGGACGTCCTCGTTGGCCATCATCTTTTTGCAGATCGAAGGAAAAGTCCTCTCCCCCTCGCCCAGGTAGATGAAGTCGACCCCGACCTCCTCGCCCTTCAGCTCCCAGGAGCCGTTGCCGCCGATGACAACCTTGGGTTTGTGCTCTTTTATGAGGGGGTGGCCCACCAGCTCAAGAAACTTCGTCCTGTTGTAGGGCGCGCCCTTATTGACCATCTCCTCGATCTCCCGGACGGCGATCTTGCCCATGGGGTCGTCGTGGCCGATCCCCACGATCTCGGTTTCGGGTCCTATCGCTTTGTCGAGATGGTCGGGATGGGCTACCATCACCTCGTCTCGTGAAAACCCCGCTTCCAGGAGGGCGGCTTCGATCTTCCTCATACCGCAGGGGGCGAGGAGGGCAGATCCATCAGGGGCAGCCTCGACGGGCGGGCAGAAGAGCCACTTGAATATCCTCTCGTTGATCATCGATGCAGGGAGTATCGCCGCAAAGCCGAGCATAACTCCCCCGTTGTAGTTGCTCATCATGGTGGCGTCGCTGGTGAGGACTATCCTTTTGCCTGACATCTGACAGCTCCATTTCGGTGATTACAGATAATGGTGTTGAGCCAATCGACATCCCACAAGCCTTTAATACCTCCCGCTTTTAGAGTGGAGGTTTGTGCAGGAGAAATCGTTGTCGGAGATCAACGAACGCATCCGGGACGGCAGCGTTCGGGTGGTCACTGCGGAAGAGATGCCGGACCTGGTGGACGAGCT
>DUKF01000081.1 GCA_013329455.1 Methanotrichaceae archaeon
CGCGGCAAGCTCTCATGATCCGTATGGCGATCTCTCCACGATTGGCGATCAGAATCTTCTGGAACATCGTCAAAGTTAAGGAGGGCCGAGGCTAAAAACCTTTGGCGAACCTTGGGAAGAAGAATTTAATAACCTTTCAGCCTGAGACTAAAAGCCATGAAGCCGAGGGAAATGTCCGTAGAGGAGTGCATGGATCTGCTCGCGAAATCCAGGTTCGGGAGGGTCGGTCTGTCTTCGGGAGATCAGCCTTATGTCGTGCCGATGTCTTATGTCTACGTCGACGGTGTAATTCTCTTGCATTCTGGCCTTCGCGGTAAGAAGCTCGGTATAGTCAGAGATAATCCGAGGGTCTGTTTCGAGGTGGACTCTGTCGAGAAGGGCAAATGGAAGAGCGTCATAGTCTTTGGAAAGGCCCGTCTCTCCCAGGATATGGACGCGAAGCAGAGGCTCTTTGACATCTTCACGAAAAGCGAAATGGGCGGCCACGGCGGGAAGAGCTTCAGTCGTGAGGATATCGAGAAGATGCCGATGATGATCTGGGAGATCGAGATCGAGGAGATGGCCGGACGCGAGGGCGTCTGGTAGACCCTTTGGCCCGGAGCTGAACAGGAAAAAAACAGAAAAAGAGGCTATTTTCGCCATGACCGCGATCAAGTGGACCGAGAAGTACAGACCCAAAAGCCTGAAAGAAGTTCTGGGAAACGGCAAGGCCATCTCAGATCTAGAGGCCTGGGCCCGGGCCTGGGAGATAGGAGTGCCGGAGAAGAGGGCAGCCGTCCTCTACGGTCCTGCCGGGGTGGGGAAGACCTCCGCCGCTTTGGCCCTGGCCGAAGAGCTCGGATGGGACCAGATCGAGATGAACGCGAGCGATAGCAGGACCGCCACTGCCATCCAGAAGGTGGCGGGCGCAGCTTCCAGGATGATGACCTTCTCCGGCAAAAAGAGGCTCGTGATCCTGGACGAGGCCGACAACCTCTACGGGGCTGCGGACCGGGGCGGCTCTGCGGCTATGCTGAGGCTCGTGAAAGAGACCGACCAGCCGGTGGTGCTGATCGCAAACGACTACTACGGCCTCTCTAAGCCCTTGCGCGAGGCCACCCTCGGGATCCGGTTCAGGAGCATCAGGAAGACCACTATAATCTCGGTCTTGAGAGATATATGCCGGGCCGAGAAGGCCGGATGCACCCCGGAGATGATCGAGGAGATCGCCGATATGTCGGGAGGCGACCTTCGAAGCGCCGTAAACGACCTTCATGCAGCTCTCGAGGGCGCCATCGAGCTCGGCGAGGTGGCGACCAGCGTTCGGGACTCCAAGTCGACGATATTCGAGGGGCTTGCCAAGATCCTGAGGGGGTCGAACGCTGCCGAGGCGGTCAAGATCGCTTGGTCCCTGGACGAGAGTCCAGAAGACCTGGTCCACTGGATCGACGAGAACATGCCCCTAGTCTACGGAAAGGACGACCTCGCCTCGGGCTTCGATCGGCTCTCAAGAGCCGACGTCTTTCTCGGAAGGGTAAGGCGGCGGCAGAACTACGGCTTATGGCGGTACGCCTCATTCATGATGACCGGCGGGGTCCAGGCCGCTCGGACTGAGAAGAAGGGCGGCTACATCGCCTTCAGGCCTCCAGGCTATTGGAGGAGGATGGGCCAGACCCGGGGCGCAAGGCAGGTCCGGGACTCGGCGGCAAAGAAGATCGGAACCCACTGTCACATCAGCTCCCGTCAGGCCAAGGCCGAGATGATGGGGTTCTTCGGACTTCTTTTGAAAGAGCCTGAGATGGGGCCGAAAGTTGCGGCCCTTCTCAACTTCTCCCCTGAGGAGATCGCTCTTCTCATGGGTACGAAGCCCACCACCAAGAAGGTCTCAAAGATCTACGAGGCTGCCCAAAAGCTTCTCGAAGATGAGAAAATTTCGGAGATCGAGATCGCCTGGGGCGGATCTCAAAAGTCGGAAAAGTCTCAAAAAGATGGTCCGGACGCGGGCTCGAAGGCCATCGAGCCAGAAGAGGTTCCGATCGAGGAAGCCGGGCCAAAAGAAGACCGATCCTCCATTGATCCGGGAGAGGGTCCCGAGCCGATGGAGCCAGAAAAGGACGACCGCCAGAGGTCCCTCTTCGACTTCTGACGGAATTTTTTCCATTCTCAGAAGGTCTTCAGCTCGCCTTTCATCAGCTTGTCCTGGATCACCAGGATGTCGTCGAGCCACTGGTTGGCGACCTCTTCGGCCTCGGACTGAACCTGGGCGAAGTTCGCTCCATCCTTGACGGTCGTCTGGATGCTGAGCATGTGGGGCTCGTCGATCGGCTTACCTATCTGGGATAGAATCCTGACGTAGACCTCGCCGACGTCGTCAACATCGGCCACGATCTTGTTTGCGATCTGGGTCGAGAGGAGGTTGTAGATCTTGCCTACGTGCCTTATCGGGTTCTTGCCGGAGGTCGCTTCCATGCTCATGGGACGGTTGAGGGTGATGAGGCCGTTTGCCCTGTTTCCCCTGCCCACGGAGCCGTCGTCGCCCATCTCCGCGGAGGTTCCAGAGACCGTGAGGTAGACGGATCCCGACTTGGGGTCGTCGGCGACGTTCATCTGGACTTTGATCTCCCTTTTCGCGCATGAGCAGACGTTCTCTTCGATCTCCCGGACGATCTCCTGTTTCGTTTCCATGTAGTCGTTCAGGTCGTCGAGGTGCTTTCCGACCATGGCGCAGGCCACTGTGAGGTTTATCGAATCGCCTGACCTCATGGCCATAACCTTGACGTCCTCGCCGATGGCTGGGATCCTCCTCTTAAGCTCCATGAGGAACCTCTCGGTGTTGTAGACGACGGTTTCGGTCTCGGAGAAGGGGGCGTAGCCCACGCCAAAGGAGGTGTCGTTCGCACCGGGCACCTTTCTCTTGAAAACGTCCTGAAGGTCGGAGGAGCCTGTTCCGATCTTGCAGTCGAGGATGACGTGGTCGCTTACGTCGATGTTGCAGAGGACCTCTTTAAGATACTCCTTTGCGGTCCTTCTGGCGATGACGTCCACCGGGATCTCCTCATCGCCGAAAAACCTGGTGGCTCTGCCCGAGAGGAGTATGTACATCGGCTGGATGATCTCGCCGCCTTTGAAGGCGGGCCTGGACCTGCCCGCCACCAGCTGGGTCTCGTCGGTGTTGTGATGGAGGACAGTTCCGACTCGCTCGGTGTACTCTTGGCATAGAGCGCGGCTGATCGACTCTGCCAAGCCGTCGGCGATGCTGTCTGGGTGGCCTATCCCTTTCCTCTCCACAAGCTCGATCATCTGTTCTTCGATTGGCTCTTGGCTTATCTGCTCGACCTTGATATTTCTCGTCATGCCCCGTTCCTCAAATAGTGTCTGGATCTGGATGGGCTGAAAGGACCGATCACATATTAAAACTTCGGATCTATTTTGGCCATCCCCTCTTGGCCCCTCCCCCTCAGCCTACCTTCTTGGCCTCCAACCCCTCCCATCGACTTTTCCTCAGCCTCAGCAAAGGCGCGGTTGAGAGCGGTTGAGCGCAAGGGGTAAATCTCCTTTAGAGCGGGATTAGTTCATGCGACTGGTTTACATGGCCGGGAAGGGGGGCGTCGGAAAGAGTGTCTGCTCTGCTGCGACGGGCCTTTGGGCCTCTCAGCAGGGGAAAAAGACCCTCGCCTTCTCGATGGACCCCGCCCACTCACTTTCAGACATCCTTGAAGCCGAGATTGGAAACAAGCCCACGCCCATTGGCGAAAATCTGGACGCTGTGGAGCCGGACCTCAGGGCCGAGGCCGAGAAGTTTTACTCGAGCTACAGGAGCCTCTTTCGCGCACTCTTCGAGATGTTCCAGTTCGAGGTCAGGCCCGAGGACTTCGGCGTGGTTCCGGGCGTCGGCGAGCTGATCTTCATGGACCGGCTCTACGATGTCTACATGGAGGGAAAGTACGACGTTGTCGTAATCGACTCAGCTCCCACGGCTCTGGTCCTCCCGCTCCTGAAGCTTCCGGACGTTACAACCGGGGTCGTGACGAGGCTTCTTGGGATGAAGTCGAGATGGACCGGGATCTTCAACATGCTCGAGCCGGGCTTCGGCGACTCGGTCGTGACGGAAGTGAGGCGCCTCCGCACAAAGGCCGAGACGATGAGAAACGCCCTGATCGATCCCGAGGTCACCTCCATATCTGTCGTTCTGATCCCGGAGAAAGCCGCGGTCCTGGAGAGCGAGCGGCTTATCAAGACCGTCGAGGCTCACGGTGTATCCGTCGACTCGATCATAGTCAATCACGTGATGGAGGCTTGCGACTGCGACTATTGCCGCCGCCGGGCGGCCTCGCAGAAAGGCTACATCGAGGAGATCAAGACCAAATTCCAAGGCAAGCAGATCGCGCTCCTCCCCTCCTACGGCGAGGAGGTGAAGGGCGAGGGCCTTTTGCAGGTGGCAAAGGACCTCTACGAAAAGGGGCAGCTGGAGCTTTAGTGGGGCCGATTTCGGCCCCAACTCCATCAAAAGGATCGGGACTTGGGCGCGCACGATCTCGCGCATCGCGGCGGATTTTCGGGTGGGTTTTCGCGGGGTTTTTCGGTATTTTGGGGCGGGTTTTACATTTGCTTATTTTTGCGATAATTTTGATGTTGTGCGATTTTTGCTGAAATGGTTGGGTTCATCGGCTCGGTCTGACGGAATATGTTCACAATGTTTCGATCGATCTGTCTGAAAATGCCCGAAAGGGCTTTATACTGCTCATCGGTCAGGTAGTTTGGACGTCAAAAGCCAATATCGTCTTGAGGGGGACGATAAACAAAGACAGCGTAGTTAATTTGCTGGATGGAGACGAGGAAGAATATGTCTATTTGTCAGGTGCTCATGCATATTAAGAAACTTCGTTATATAATATACAATAAAAGATTTATATTATTTATGTCATTTGTGTTATTTTCCTTATTCTCTTCAAGTTGTCAAGATTGCGACTTTCGAGAAGTCAAACAGCGCACCCCGCT
>DUKF01000253.1:0-9809 GCA_013329455.1 Methanotrichaceae archaeon
CGAAAAAGAGGCCCAGAAGATCCTTGGGACCTTCGATGGCGAGAAGATAGTGGACGCGGGCTTCGAAGTCAGCGCCAGCTGCCACAGAGTTCCCGTCATGGACGGCCACACCGAGGCGCTATGGGTGGAGATGGCGACAAACCCGACCCCCGAAGAGGTCCGGGAGATCTTCCTCAACTTCGATCCCGGTCTTGGCGATCTGCCCACTGAGCCAGAAAGGCCCCTCATCGTCAGGGACGAGCCCGACAGGCCCCAGCCGAGGCTCGACAGGAACGCCGGCAAGGGGATGGCCGTCTCCGTCGGTCGGATCAGAGAGGGCATCCGCTACATCGTCATAGGCCACAACACCGTCCGGGGCGCTGCCGGTGCTAGCGTTCTGAACGCGGAGCTCCTTCACAAGAAGGGACTGCTCTAGATGCTGGTTATTGCCTGGGAGGTGACGGCGGCCTGTAACCTCGCTTGCGAGTACTGCCGTGCCTCGGCGACGGCAGCTCCTGACGAGGCAGAGCTCTCGACCGAGGAAGCGCTCGGGTTCATTGACGAGGTCGTCCCTCTCAAGCCGATGATAATTCTTAGCGGGGGAGAGCCGCTCCTCCGACCCGACGTCTTCGAGCTTGCGGAATATGCAGCAAATCGGGGCGTTCGAGTTTCCCTTGCCACCAACGGGACTCTTCTCACCCCCAAGATGGTTGCCGGGATCAAAACGGCCGGGATCAAGCGGATCAGCATAAGTCTCGATGGGCCCAGTCCCGAATCTCACGACGCCACCCGGGGTTCTGGCTCTTTCGACCAGACGATGCTGGGAATCGAGAACCTCCAAGGCGAGGTCGACTTTCAGATCAACATGACCATCACCAAGGAGAACCTCGACCAGGTCGGAGCCACCATGGACTTGGCCGAGAGGCTCGGAGCCATTGCATTCCACCTATTCTTCCTGGTACCCACGGGCCGGGGCAGCGAGGAGGAGCTGGTGACCCCCGAGGAGCAAGATGAGATCCTCCGGTGGGTGGCCGAAGAGTGCAAAAAGAGGACCATCGAGATCAAGGTCACCTGCGCTCCCCAGTACGGCAGGGTGATAAGAGAGGTTCTAACCGAGTCGGAGAGGAAGGGGATGATGGGCAGTGCCTGTCTTGCGGGGACGAACTTCGTCTTCGTGTCTAGGACCGGGGACGTCTGCCCCTGCGGGTACCTTCCGGTCGTTGCCGGTAACGTCAGGGAGGATAGCTTCGTTAGGATCTGGGAGAATTCCCCAATCTTCAAGGATCTGCGGAAAAGGGAGCTCGTGGGACGGTGCGGAAGATGCGACTACCGAAAGGTCTGTGGCGGGTGCAGGGCCAGAGCCTATGCAAAGACAGGTGACTATCTTGAATCCGACCCGCTATGCAGCTTCGGAGAGGTTCGATCCGATGAAACTTGAACCGATCGAAGAGGAGAGGCCTGACCTGGACGAGCTGGACCGAAAGCTTCTCGCCATCGTCCAGGAGGAGTTTCCACTGACCTCCAGGCCCTTTCTCACCCTCGGCGAAATCCTTGGGGCCAGCGAGGATGAAGTGATCAGCAGGGCAAAGCGGCTCAAAAACGAGGGGGTAATCAGGCGGATCGGCCCGATTTTGGACATGAGGCGGCTCGGTTGTTCCGGGGTTCTGGTCGCACTTCCCGTATCCGATGAGAGGATGGACGAGGTGGCAGATGTTGTGAACGGGTACCAGGAGATCTCCCACAACTATCTGCGGCCGAACGAGACCGAGTACAACATGTGGTTTACGATATCGGCATCTCAGAAGAGAATCGATGAGATCCTATCGGAGATCAAAGATAAGACCGGCCTTGATCAGCTCATTCTCCCCACCAAGAGGATATTCAAGATCGGAGTCAGGTTCGAGATCCCTGAATGATGCGAGGCGATCTTGTCTAAAACTGTTTTGACGGACTTTTACACGAAAGCCTGCGGACACTGTCAAGAGCAGGCCCTGATTCTCGAGGAGCTGGCGGAGGTGTTCGCCGGCAAGGTCGAATTCAGGATGGTCGACGCCGAGAAGGACTGGAAGCTTGCGGAAAAGTACGTCGTCTTCACCGTTCCCACCCTGATCATCGAGCGGGACGGGGAGATGGTGGAAAGGTTCAACGGCTTTGTCCCCGGCGATAAGCTGGAACAGGTTCTCAAAGAAGCTTTGGTGCGGCCCTGATCCTAGAAAGATCAGGACAAAAGCTTCATCATCGCCCATCTCGTGCCCCGCCGGGGGAACACGCACGGACCTGCCTCTCCCCCCGTTGGCGCCGCCCGCAGAGATTTTCTCAGAATTGTGGATTTCCGGTCCCGACTACCTCACAGTTCGTCCACCGTAGACGATCCTGTAAATCGCTCCTGCCCGATCGTCCGAGACGAGGAGAGCGCCGTCGTCCATCACCAAAACGTCTACGGGCCTTCCCCAGGCCTGCCTTCCCTGGAGCCACCCCTCGGCGAAGACCTGATAGCTGGCGGCCGTCCCATTCTCAAGCTTCACCAACGTCACCCGATACCCTATGGGGTCGTCCCGGTTCCAGGAGCCGTGCTCTGCGATGAAGATTTGGTCTCTGTACTCCGGCGGGAACATCGAGCCCGAATAGAACCTCATCCCGAGGGCAGCGACGTGAGGCCCCAGGTTCATCTCCGGGCCGACGAACTCGTCGCATCCTCTCGCTCCTCCGAAGCTCGGATCGGGGATGGTGCCTGCGTGGCAGTACGGAAAGCCAAAGTGAAGCCCCGCCCCCGGAGCCCTGTTCAATTCGTCTGGGGGCAGGTCGTTTCCGAGCCAGTCCCGGCCGTTGTCGGTGAACCATAGGTCGCCGGTCACCGGATGCCAGTCGAAGCCAACGGAATTTCTGACCCCCCTGGCGAAGATCTCGAAGTTTGAGCCGTCGGGGTCCATCCTCGTGATGGAGCCGCGGGGCTCGCCCGGATCGCAGACGTTGCAGGGCGCGCCAATGGGGACGTAGAGCTTTCCGTCAGGGCCGAAGGCGATGAACTTCCATCCGTGAGTTCTGTCTCTGGGAAGATCGTCCCTGACGACGACGGGGTCAGGCGGGTTCTCCAGAAGGGACTCGATCCGATCGTATCTGAGGATGCGGCTCACCTCGGCCACATAGAGCGAACCGTTTCTGAAGGCGACGCCGTTTGGCATCTCGAGCCCCTGAGCGATGACGAAAATCTCGCCAGGATCTGCCCGATCGTTTCCGTTCTCGTCCCTGATGGCGTATACCTTGCCCTCAGACCTCGTCCCCACAAAGACGGTTCCACCGGGGCTGAGGGTCATCGACCTTGCACCAGGAAGGTCCGCCGCGTAGACCTCGATCTCAAAGCCCGGCGGAAGCTCGATCAGGTCAATGGGAAGGTCCTGGCCGTTTCCCTGGGGCATGTTCAAAAAGAAGAGGGCCAGAAGGATGACGAGGGCCGGGATCAGGAGCCTTTTCGGCTGGAATTTCATCGGAAGCATCTCCATCACGATCTTTCTTTGGGCGTATCTTTGAGCTTTCTCAGTTACAAAATCTTCGGGCCAAAATGCGTGCCGACGAAATCGGATTGAAATCGGATTTTATCTTCGTAAGAGGATCATCAGCAGACCAAACATAGGGTATGCGACTGATCCTGAATGCGCCTTCAAATTTAAAACACTGAACAACTGAGGAGAATACTTATTTACAAACTCGCTCATAAATAGAGGTCGAGAGGGTGTTCAATAGATGACCGACTCCGAATCCATCCGGCTCAAGATCATAGAGGCTGACCAGAGGGACGTGGGAAAGGGGATCGTCCGAATAAGCGAGCGGCAGATGGCCGATTTGGGCGTGGGTGAGTACGACGTGGTGGTC
The DNA here is from genome assembly GCA_013329455.1 of Methanotrichaceae archaeon. Classification (GTDB taxonomy): domain Archaea; phylum Halobacteriota; class Methanosarcinia; order Methanotrichales; family Methanotrichaceae; genus Methanocrinis; species Methanocrinis sp9297u. The sequence goes on from DUKF01000253.1 coordinate 3,850, forward strand.
GTAAAAGGGGCAAAGTCCACCAGCGCCCTGGTGGTGAAGGCCTACCCCACCGACGAAGATATGGACGTCGTCAGGATGGACGGCCTGATCAGGTCGAACGTGGGATCGTCCTAGGGCCAGTTCGTCGAGATCTCGAAGGCCGAATGGAAACCCGCCGAAAGAGTATCATTGGCTCCGATGGGTCGAGGAATGCAGATCTCGATCCCAAGCGAGGCCCTGATAAAGGTCTTTTTGGGAAGGCCCGTCTCCAAGGGCGACGTCATCTCCACCACCACTCTCAGGCAGCCTCCAGGCGAGTCATTCTCAGGCAAGGACTCGATGTTCGACGAGATCTTTAAAAAGCCGGAGAAGGGCTCAGCCTTCGGCTTTGGCGAGGTCAAGATGAGGGTCTTATCCACCGTCCCCTCGGAGACGATGGTGAGGATAATGGAGGATACAAAGATCGAGCTGATATCAAGAGACTTGGACGCTCGGCCTGCGGCAGACGTCGTCTACGAGGACCTGGGCGGCATGAAGCACGCCATACAGAGGGTCCGGGAGATGATCGAGCTTCCCCTCAAGCACCCAGAGCTCTTCGAGAGGCTCGGGATCGATCCGCCGCGGGGCGTCCTTCTCCACGGCCCCCCCGGCACCGGAAAGACGATGCTCGCAAAGGCCGTCGCAAGCGAGAGCAGCGCCCACTTCGCTTCGATAAACGGTCCCGAGATCGTATCCAAGTACTACGGCGAGAGCGAAAAGAGGATCAGAGAGATCTTCGAGGACTCGGAGAAGAACGCTCCCGCGATAATATTCCTCGACGAGCTCGACTCGATCGCCCCAAAGAGAGAGGAGGTGGCCGGGGAGATGGAACGGAGGATGGTGGCCCAGCTCCTCTCCCTCATGGATGGCCTCAAGGAGAGGACGAACGTCATCGTCATCGGGGCGACGAACAGGCCCGACGCCGTCGATCCGGCTCTGAGAAGGCCCGGCAGGTTCGACCGGGAGATCGAGCTCGGTGTCCCCGACTTGGAGGGAAGACACGAAATCCTCCAGATCCACACTCGGGGGATGCCTCTCGCCCCTGACGTAGACCTCGAGGAGTTCTCCCAGCTCACCTACGGCTTCGTTGGTGCCGACATCGCCGCCTTCACGAGGGAGGCTGCCATGAACGCCCTCCGTCGGGTCCTCCCGAAAATCGACCTGGACGAGCCGACGATACCACGGGAGATTTTGGAGGATCTGGTGGTGACGAGGGATGACCTGGAGGCGGCGATGCACGAGGTCCAGCCGAGCGCCCTCAGGGAGATTCTGATCGAGATTCCAAACGTCACCTGGGCCGACGTCGGCGGCCTCGAAGACGTAAAGCAGCTCCTTGTCGAGGCAGTCGAGTGGCCCCTCGTCTACGGCGAGAACTTCAGACGGCTCGGGATCGAGGCTCCTAAGGGCGTGCTCCTCTACGGTCCTCCGGGAACCGGAAAGACGCTTCTAGCAAAGGCCATCGCCAACGAGAGCAACGCCAACTTCCTGACGACAAAAGGGAGCGAGATCCTCTCGAAATGGTACGGCGAGAGCGAGCGCCACATCGCCGAGATATTCAGGAAGGCAAGACAAGTGGCCCCGGCGATCGTATTCCTCGATGAGCTTGACTCCCTCGCCCCCGTTCGGGGCGGAGCCACGGGCGAGCCTCACGTCACTGAACGGATCGTAAACCAGCTCCTCTCCGAGATCGATGGGATGGAAGAGCTTCGGGGCGTTGTGGTGATCGCAGCCACCAATCGGCCCGACATAGTCGATCCGGCCTTGGTAAGGCCCGGAAGGTTCGACGAATTGATTATGGTCCCGGTCCCAGACGCCGAGTCCAGGAAGAAGATCTTCGAGGTCCACACTGGCAAGATGCCGCTTGCAGAAGACGTCGACCTGGACGACCTGGTCAAGAGGACCGACCAGTACACCGGAGCCGACATCTCCTCGATCTGCAGGAAGGCTGGCCGTCTCGCCCTTCGAGAGGACATGAACGCCGTCGAGGTTCCTCAGAGGCACTTTCTGGCTGCCCTGGAGGACGTCGGCCCATCCGTCACCCCCGACACCATGAAGTACTACGCAAAGCTATCTGGGGAACTTAGGAAGAGGGGGTCGCGGGCTGTCGAGAAGGCGGTAGAAGATATGGAAGAAGGAACGTAACGTAAAAGACGAGCGAAAGACGAAGACGAGGGGACTAAAAACGGGATAGGGGGCCCGGGCACTCCATCGTTGATGGATGGAGAGGCCCCGTTACCCAACGCGGATCGGATATCTCAATCCGATCAATCCTTTGTGATCTTCTTTCCGATGAAGTAGAGGAATCCTCCACCAACGACAACGCCTATCACGGCAGAGAGTATGTAGGCGATGACGGCTCCCCGGGAGGACTCGTCGCCATCAAAGGCGTAGTCGGGAAGGGGCGCCTTCTCCCAGAAGGAGGAGAGGCCCTCAAGGCCCTGTGGGACGTACCCTAACTTCCCTTCCATCTCCTCGTTTCCCCACTCGCCGAAGGTCTCTCCAGTGGCAAGAAGCCCCAGAGGGACGAGGACCATGAGGATCAGAAGGCCTATGACCATGTTTCTTATCGACTTTTCCATGAATCATCACCTCAGTCGGATGCAGCTCCTTTTGCCAATCTCTTTGATGTTGGCCGGTCGTACATCAGAAGGGTTGGGTCGGTCTTCTGGATGTAAGCAAAGATTAGGGCTGTCACTATCGCCTCAACGAAGCTGAAGAAGAATACATGTTCAGCCAGCATCGCAGGAACGGCAACGTTAAGGCCGTAGGGCATGTAAAGAGGCATCCCGCTGGCGTCGGTGTGAAGGAGCGGCTGAATCCCAAACATGACTCCCGCGAGGCCTGCGGCCAAGGTCAAAGAGATATAACCTGCAATCGCCGAGGCCGCGACCCTTTTTGATGAGGTGATCTCGGATCTTCCGCTTATGATCTTATAGGTGTAATAAGCAACAAAAGGCATCACCACCGCCATGTTGAAGCAGTTGGCGGCGATGGCCGTGATCCCGCCATCCCCGAAGATCAAAGCCTGGAGGATCAGGGCGACGGATATGGAGATTACCCCTGCCCAGGGTCCCAGAACGATCCCCACGATCGCTCCGCCGACGGCGTGGCCTGTGCTCCCGCCAGGGATCGGCAAGTTGAACATCATTATCACAAAGGAGAAGGCCGCCCCCAGCGCCAGGAGGGGAACCTGCCTGGTCCGCAGTTCCCGGTTGAGCCTCCGCCCAGCGTAGAGCCATATCGGGATCATGATGATCCACATGGCGGTATAGGTGTACGGCCCGAGGTAGCCATCTGGAATATGCATAACATCACCAGCTCGTAAGTGATGATTTAGGGTATAAAAATCTATCGAATTCAACACAAACTGAGATGACTTTATTTTATAATATTACTAAATCGGTCTAACGCGGACCGTATTACAATAAATTAAAAACAATGACCAAAACTTGTCGTTTCAATCCAGTCGCAGCACATCAAAGGGCATGGAGATGCTGCACCCTGTTTTCACCTTGACTGAGGGAGCAAAAGGGTGCAAAGGGTACCAAAGGCACCTCTTCTCACCCTTTCACCCTCTTGTGGCCCTGGTACTGAGGATGGTAATGCTCTTGATAGACCGAGCCGTGGTGGTGCATGTGCTTGTGGATCAGGTTTGCGGCCAGGAGAAGGTCGAGGTCGCCGATGACGTCGCAAGCGCTTCTATCGGCCTTGATGGTGTGGTCTTCGCCCATCACAACGGCCCTCTTGGAGATGTGCTCGACGGTATCGAGGTCGTGGGTCGCAATGACGATGGTCTTTCCTGCCTTACCCAGCTCCTGAAATAGCTCGATCAGCCACAGCTGGGTCCTTGGGTCGAGGCCCGCTGTCGGCTCGTCCAGGAGGAGGACGTCAGGGTTTGTGGCCAGGGCCGAGGCTATGCAGACTTTCTTCTTCTCGCCGCCGCTGAGGGTGTGAGGAGCGCGGTCCGCGAGCTTCGAGATTTCGATGATGTTCATGACGTCCTCGACCCTCTCTTTCACCTCTTCCTGAGTCATACCGAGCTGAAGGGGGCCGAAGGCGATCTCGTCGAAGACCGTCGAGCTGAAGAGCTGGACGTCGGAGTTCTGGAAGACGAAGGCGACTTTTTTTCTGAAGAACGTTCGAAACTCGCTCTCGGCCAGGGAGTCGAAGACCGCCTCATCGACGAGGTTTCCGAAGGCACGAAACTCGCCGGTGGTCGGGAATAAGAGGGCGTCTATGATGGAGAGGAGGGTGGACTTTCCCGAGCCGTTTGTGCCTATGAAGGAGACCTGCTCGCCCTGGGATATCTCGAGGTTGATCCCTTTCAGGGCCTCGAACTTTCCAAGATAGGAGTATGAAACGTCTTTGAGATCGAATATGATCGGCATTATCGAAACCTCATAATTGGACGACGTTGATGGAGACCAGCACCAGAGCCAGGCTCAGGATGAGGGCGGACCCGACCGCGATGTAGTCACGCCCTCGAATATGGTAGTCGTGCATGATTTGGACGTCGCCGGAAAAGCCTCTGGATACCATGGCCATGTGGACCTTCTCGCTCATGTCCAGGGATTTTATCAGCATGTAGCCTATCCTGCCTCCAACCCACTTCTGCTCGTCCCTGAGGCTCATGCTCTTTATTGTCCTGCTCTTCTTGGCTATATGGAGGTCCCTTATCATCTCCATGAAGAGGAATATGTAACGGTAGGCCATCGCCATGGTGAGGATGTAGACCTTGGGGACTTTGAGGGAACGCAGCGACTTGAAGAGGAGCTGCTGGGGCGTTGTTAGAAAGAGGAGGACGACGGCCGAGACTGCCGTAGCCACTCTGAGGGTGAAGGTTGCGGCGGCTCCGACCCCCTGTTTTGTGATGTAGATCGAGGCGGGTAGCTCGATCGGGCCGAGGTGGGCTCCCGGCGACAGGTCCATTATGTGGATGAGGGGGTCCCCGGGGAGGAAGACGTTGAAGATCACGGGGATGACGATCACACCTGCGAAGAAGGGGACGAAGAGCCAGACCCTCTTTATGAAGAAGCCGACCCCGATCTTGCTCGTNNATGGGCGAAGAGGAGGGTGAGAAGGTAGACGAGGGCGAGGAGACGAAGGTCCCTTGTCACGCTGACGGCGAAGACGATGGTGAGGATCGATATCAGCTTCACCCTGGGGTCGAGGCTCTGGAGGAGGCCGTCTCTTTTGGTGAAGGTCTCGGTGACGAGGGCCTCCTGGAAGAAGGTGAAGACACCGTCGATCGTCTTTTTGACGAAGCTCGCCTTCGTTTTCGCCTTCTTTCCGCTTCCGCCTTCAGCTGCAGGTGGCGCCTCAAAGGAGCTATTTTCCGTCTCTTTCATCCAGTCTGGGATCACCCGATCACCTCGTGTTCTTTGCCAACCTCGAATTTGTCAAAAATCGCCCAGGGCCGAAAAGCCAACATCTCCAGGTAGGTCATTGTCGTGTGATCGTCGTTAGTGGGATTTCTAATTAATAAAGGTTGTCACGTGTTATTAGTTGTTATTTACAAATAGATGATTATGACAAAGTTCGTCGAGCAGACGGGCAATAAAATATTTCCACATTCTCAGTCGGGGTCCTGCCGAAGGCCTCAGCAAGACGAGAAGGTTTCCATCAACCGGGCAGATTCGGGTTTTCGGGTCCCACGCCCCTCGCCCCACGCCTTGGCGCCAGACCAAACGACCAAACGACCAACAGATCAACCGCTCGTCTGCTCGCCCGCCCGCAGCCGTAAAGATCACTGGAAGGCCGCAAGGGCGATCATCATCACGAAGATCCCGGTGATGAGGCCGATGTTCGTCAGGTGCTCGTCGCCGTATTTGTTGGCGATGGGGATCAGCTCGTCAAAGCAGATGAAGACCATGATCCCCGAGACGAAGGCGATGGAGGCTGAGAGGACGAAGTCGTTCAGGAAGGGGTAGAGGACGAGGATC
>DUKF01000253.1:9815-11465 GCA_013329455.1 Methanotrichaceae archaeon
TACTTCCTCCGGTCGCCGGTGGCGCAGTAGAGGGGAACTGAGCAGGCGACCCCTTCCGGAATGTTGTGTATGGCGATGGCGATGGGTATCCCGAGTTTCAAGTCGGCGAGGGAGACGAGGGCCACGGCGAGGCCCTCGGGCAAGTTGTGGATCGCAACGCCCAGGGTCATCATGATCCCGCCACGATAGAGCCGGTCGCAGTGGGAGTCGACCTGGCCGTCCATGTGGGAGTGAGGGATCAGTTTGTCCAGAAAGAAGACCGTCAGCATCCCGATGAGGAAGAAGAGGTCGGCGTACACCATCCCTATCACCTCCCTAGACCTCCAGAAGAGGTCGACGAAGGCGACGAAGATCATGACGCCCGACGCAAAGCCGAGGCTGACGGAGAGGTACCTCATGTCGGGCTTCGGGATGAAGTAGGAGACGAGGCTTCCAACTCCGGTGGCGAGGCCCGCAAAGAAGGTGAGGAGCAGGGCAGGGAGGAGGTTTTCGACCATGAAATTCCAGGATCAAAAAGGGTTGGATGAGTTAAATAGATTGGCGGAGAGGCGAAAGAAACGAAGGCGAAAAAGGCGATAAAAGCGGCAAAAGCTTAACAAGGCCCCTGGTCCAATACTTCAGCAGATTGGTGCGTCAAGATGATCAAGATCATATCCTTCGACATGGACGGGACTCTCGTCACCTCCAACTACGTGGAGAAGGTCTGGCTGGAAGGTGTCCCCACCCTTTACGCCGAGCGGCACAAAATCGACCTCGAAGATGCGAAGAAGCTCGTCTACGACGAGTTCATGTCCGTCGGGACACGGGATCTACGCTGGTACGACCTTTCGCACTGGATCGACCGCTTCGACCTCAACATCGCCAAAATCGACCTGTTGGAAAGGTACAGAGACGAGGTCGAGTTCTACCCCGAGACCGAGGAGGTCCTCGCTCTCCTCGCGAAAGACTTCGAGCTGGTCGTCGCATCCAACGGCGCCACGGAGTTTGTGGAGTTCGAGCTTGGCAGCCACAGGCACCTCTTCCGCGAGATCCTCTCGGTCACCTCCAAGTTCGGAAAGGTGAAGGACTTTCCCGCGACCTTCCACGACCTGTGCAATTACCTCAATGCTGCGCCCGAAGAGGTGATGCACATCGGTGACCACCGCTACTTCGACTACGAGGTCCCAAAGGAGGCGGGACTATTCGCCCTCTATCTCGACCGGGACCGGATGGAGTCGGGGCCCGACGTCGTCCACGACCTCAGGGAGGCGGCGGAGCGAGTGATGAAGTAATAGAATTTTTCGGTCTTAAAATGTCTTGAAATTCGTGGGAGGTAGATAATCTTGAATGAGACTATAGTGATCGTAGTATTAGGCAACAGGTTAAAAAGTATAGATATACATCCCGAACTAAAAGGAAGGATGGATACTGCAATATCTCTTTATCACGAATTGCTAAACACTAAAGAAAATATATATGTCCTTCTTCTCTTGAGTGGCGGCATATCGAATCAAGATGTTCCAATTTCTGAGGCAGAGGTGATGAGAAAATATTGCGTTGATAATCAAATTCCTGAAGATAAAACAATAATGGAAAATGAGTCTTTAGATACAATTGGTAACGCCTTTTTCACGAGAAATATAGCTGATTCAGTCAAACAGCGCACCCCGC
>DUKF01000020.1 GCA_013329455.1 Methanotrichaceae archaeon
CCAGCCCATCGCCCAGAGCGAGCTGGCCAGGATCAGGGGGAACAAGATCTACGACCATGTGAAAGAGCTGGAGGATCTGGGCCTGATCCAAGCCGAGAAGGAGGGGAGGACCAAGATCATCACCACCACTAAGAACTTCGCCGAGTACTTCGGTCTCGACTTCGACGATCCCAACTTCGTGAAAAGGGTGATGAAGGAGAGAAAGTGGCTTGGAGTCACCCCAATGTACAAAAGCCTCGCGGAGCGGATGGGCCTGGAGTTTGCGGTGGTCAACCCCTATAAGCCCTACAAACACGACATCCAACTGATGAAAAGGCTCGACCTCCTCGTCATAGCCCCCGGCTACGAGGAGAGGGCAAAAGAGCACTATTCAGGCGAACTGATCGAGGCGGGCGTCAGGACTTTCTCCCAAGCCAAAGATAGCATAAATTTGATCGCGGAAAAGTCGGGCAGGTTCGATCCCGAGAAGACCGAAGCCCTTCTGGAGGAGATCAACTCCCTCCTCGAAGAGTACCGAGAAAGGGCGAAAGGCGCCCGCCCGATAAAGCCCCTATCCCCTATGGTCGAGGAGATCGCCCTAGACCTTGGGATCCCCACGGACGAAAACGGGATCTCTGCCGCCCCCGACTACAAGGAGCTGGAGGCAAAGGTCCAGGTTCCCACCCACCAGCCCTACGATATGGACATAATCGAGAGGATCAAAGAGCGGTACGAGGCGCTTTTGAAGGGCTTGACGAACGGTTGAAGTTTGAGACGAGGTGGATCAAAATGAGCGACGAGAACGAAGATGTTCTGAAGTGCGAACGCTGCGGGCGCGAGTTTCCAGCTGAGGACCTCATCGAAGATGGCGGGGCTCGGATTTGCGAGAACTGCTACATCAACGCCCATCAGAAGATCAAGGTCTGCGACCCCTGGGCCGTCCGGTCAAAGAAGATCTTGAGGGAAAAGGCGGGCCTGGTCGGGGCAGAGGGTCTGACCGATATCCAGAGGGAGATTTACGAGTTCATAATCTCGAAGGGCGGAGCCACAAGGGAGGAGATCGCGAAGCAGTTCGACCTTCCGGCCGAGGAGCTCGAAAACCAGTTCGCGATTCTGAGGCACTGCGAGTTGGTCAAGGGCCAGAAGCGGGATGACGGCGTCTACATCGTCGTCTTCAAGGATTGAGGGCAAGATACATGTTCTTTCTTTGATCAATCGAAGATCGAATGGACGGGACGAAAAGAGATTAGAACCTGCAAGAATTGAAGACTTCTCTGGTGGACCCAGATGGAGAAAGAGACTGTAAATGATCTTTTGCGCTGGTTTTCTGAGTACGTTCAGACCTTCAAATCGACCGATTCCGAAAAAGACAAAAACATCGTCCTGAAAGAAGAGCACACCCACCGCGTCCGCCAGGAGATCCTGGAGATCGGCAGGTCCCTCGACCTACCCGAGGAGGACCTTCGCCTCGCGGAGGTCTTGGCCCTCTTTCATGATGTCGGGCGCTTTCCCCAGTATGCCCGTTACAAAACTTTCTCAGACCGCCGGTCTTGTGACCACGTCGACCTGAGCGTTAAAGTCCTCCTCGAAAACCGGGTTCTCGACACTCTCGATCCATCTGAGCGCGATCTCATCCTCAGAACAATATCTTACCACAACCGTGCCGCCCTTCCGGAGGACGAGTTGGAGCGGTGTCTATTCTTCTCAAAGCTCCTCCGGGACGCCGATAAATTGGACATCTGGGCCGTCCTCCTCGATTACTACCATCAAAGAAGACGAAATGGAGCCCGAAATGAGGCTCTCGAATTGGACCTTCCCGACACGCCAGGGATCTCGGATGGGGTTTATCAGGATCTAATGGCTGAAGAGATCGTGAAGGCGAAAAACCTCAGCAACCTCAACGACTTCAAGCTCCTTCAGGCGAGCTGGATCTTTGACATAAACTTCTGGCCGGCTTTGGTGGCGGTAAAGGATAGGGGATACCTCGAAAGGATCAGATATGTTCTTCCGAATTCCGAGAAGGTCGATGGGATCTTCACACTCCTCAAATCCCGCCTCGAAGAGAGGATCAAGGCCGAAAGGCCGTTGGATTAGGCTTGATGTCCCTCCTCTAAGCTAAGCCTCAAGCCCCCATCCTTTTTGCGGGCTTCCGGAAAATCAGAGATGTTCTGCTTAAAGCCGTGATCTCGTCTCTGGAAAAAAATCTGAAAATAAATCTTTTATATTAGTAGTTGCAAAAGTCTCCTGTAGGGAGATTGTTAGCATGAAGGTGATTAAATTCTTGATGGCCGTCATGGTCATCGGTCTGCTTTGGGTCTCTACTTCTCTCGGATGGGATGGAGAGACCACTTCACCGTTCGAAGAAGATTGGTCCCCTTGGGGTGAAGACTTAGATTTTGGCGATGACTTCGGTTGGGATAGCTCCGAGGCTCAGGAGGACGACTCATCTGAAGATGCCGTTTCTGAAGACGACGAGTCGGATGACTCTTCGGACTGGTACACTCCAGTGGACGACTGGATAGTCGACGAGAACTTCTACAGCGATTACGCGGGATCTGAGGGAGAAGAGAAGGGTTGGGGTGACTCCGTCGACCATCCTGGAATCCCGGGACCCACCGAGAACGCCCTCTGGATCGTTTTCCCGTACAGCAACAACGTCCGCACCACAAGGCTCGTGATACAGAAGGATCGGTACGCAAAGGAATTGATCATTCCAGGAATGGGTGGGGCCCTCACCATCTACGAGGAAAGGCCCGACGGCACGATCAAAACTTACGTTCCGGGCTTGTACGTCAAGGAACGAAGAGCCTACAGAACCTGGTTCTCTGCAGATTCTGTGGGTAACTACACCGTCTGGTACGAGGTCCACAACGAAAAGACGAATGTCACCACCAAGAGCAACGAGATCAAGTACAGGGTCTTCCAGAACCTGGCCGTCGTCGTTCCGAACGAGGCCAAATGTCCGAACGAGACCGCCACCTTGAGGGCGCTGGTCTCCGGATGTGACAATCCCATCTACCAGTGGTTTAAGGGACTCTCATCCGCTACGGGATCGATAATACCCAATGAGACGAGCAGCGTTTACATCATAAGAAACGTCACACCGGAAGATGCAGGTTACTACACCTGCAAGGTGAACTGCAGCGGAAACAGCGACGAGGATGCGGGAAGGTTCTTCGTAGGAAGGTGGGAATGCGACGACAACAGAAGTCTATGCAAATGTCAATTTCGCCAACCGTAATAAGGAGCCATGACCTTGGGATAGGTCATGGCACGTCTTTTTTTCTAAACGAGCGCATCATTCCCTGAATGTTTGAGAACCACAGAAAAATAGGGAGTTCAGCCCTTCAGTCGAACTCCAGCTTGCACTCTTCTGCAGCCTCCATCATGTAGGCCTTCCCGGGCATCATAGACTCGTTCTTGTCGAGATGGACCCAGTCCCCGTCCCTGTAGGTCCATAGGAAAGCCGAGACTATCCCCTCCTCGACGGCTTCAAAGTAGGTGTAGCGCTTGTGATTCGCCCTCACGGTCACGTTGGCCATCGGGACCGTCTGGTTCATGGGAACTCCGACCAGGTTCCAGCCCTCGTGCAGCTCCACCATGTAGGGAAGCTCCACCGGCTTTCCGGGTATCTCCAGGGAGAAGCCCTCCTCCCCATCGATGACATAACCCATTCCAGGTTCAAGGTCGGTCACGTTGACCACGTGGTCATCTTTGATCGTGTAGTTCCAGCCGTCTTCTGAGAGGGTGAATATTCCACGGTAGCTCTTTCGATCGAG
>DUKF01000059.1 GCA_013329455.1 Methanotrichaceae archaeon
GAAGCTGGTTCGAGAGCAAGCAAAGTGTCATTCGAAATGCTATAAAAGAATATATAAAACATCTAAATTATAATGTCTCAACCACGCTAACTGCGTAAGTCCTATGTAGTTAAAATGGGGGTCGCGGTTCAGGCAATCTGTCAAAACATGTAGAGTCTTCTCGCACTTGGAGCTATAGCTCAGAAAAACGCTGTAATAGAACGCCTTATTCATAGCTCAATCGCCCTCTCCTCTGCCCTCAAGCTTGCTGAGTCTCAACCACGGCACGCCTTATTATATTTTCTTCGTTCAAATTTGTTTCAGTGGCTGAGATACGATAGCCTCAAAATAGCCGCCCACCGAATGGCGCCGAAGGCGCTCCCCGATACCGGAGACACCCAATGAGCACTTGCCCGCCGTCTTTAGTTTGGAAAAAGAGAGGACCTATAAATCAAATACGAGGAGAGGCCCGGATCTCGCCGACCCGGACTCGGGCTTGCAGCCGCCCCGGTGCCGCGCCGCCTTTAGTATAAGTTAATTAGAATAAAAATACGACCAAAAAATGAGAAGGGGGGGGCCTCACCCTCTCCTCACCGTCTGGTCCCTTCCGGGTCCGAGCGAGACGATGGTGATCTTCACCTTCAAGAGCTCCTCGATCCTCTCGACGTAGTCCTTGACGGCCTGGGGCAGCGCCTCGTAGGACTTCGCCCCGGTGATGTCCTCGGTCCAACCTACCGCATCCTCGTAGAGGGGATTGCAGCGGGCGAACTCGACGGTGCTCTCGGGCGGGTAGTCGAGGACCTCGCCGTCCAGCTCGTAGCCGGTGCAGATCTTGATCGGGTCTAGGCCCCCGAGGACGTCCAGCTTCGTTATGGCGATCTCGGTGTAGCCGTTCAGGTACATCGACTTCTTTGCGAGAACCGCGTCAAACCAGCCGCATCTCCTGGGGCGGCCTGTGGTGGTACCGAATTCTTTGCCGACTTTGGAGAGGTGAGCGCCGGCCTCGTCTGCAAGCTCCGTTGGCATCGGCCCCTCGCCAACCCTGGTCATGTAGGCCTTGACGATCCCGACGACGCTATCGACCCGCGCAGGTCCGACGCCCAGGTTCGCACACGCGCTCCCGGCGGTGGTGAAGCTGGAGGTGACGAACTTCTGGGTCCCGTGGATGACGTCTAAGAAGGCGCCCTGCGCCCCCTCCGCCAGAACCTTCTTCCCCTCGTCAAGGGCGACGTTGATCTCGTAAGAGACGTCGGCGACCCGGTCGCTGAGCTTTCTGCCGATCTCAAGATACTCGCCGATGAGTTTTGGGTCTCGCACGACGGATGGGTCGCCGCCCATCTCTGCAATTGCCTTCTCCCTGGCGGGAGCGATCTCATCGAGCTTCGCCTCCAGAAGGGCGGGGTCGGTCAGGTCCTTCATCTGGACCTCGTCTCGGCTGAACTTGTCAATGTAGGCGTAGCCGATCCCCCTCTTCGTCGTTCCGATCTTGTCCTTCCTTCCCTTCTCCCGCAGCTCGTCAAGGGTGATGTGGTAGGGCATGATGATGCTCGTCTTGGCGTCAATCCCGATGTTGACGGTGATCCCCTCGGCCTCCAGAGACTCGATCTCGTTCCATAGGACCTTTGGGTTCAGGACTACTCCTGGGCCGATGAGAAGCCTCGCCCCGAAGATGACGCCGCTGGGGGTGAGGTGGAGCTTGTAGGTCTTGTCCCCGACGATGACGGTGTGGCCCGCGTTGTCCCCGCCCTGGAACCTGACCACGACGTCGTAATTCTCAGCCAGGAGATCGACGACCTTCCCCTTCCCCTCGTCCCCGAACTGAGACCCTGTGAGTATGGTGAACATGGTCTGCCCCTGAAGTTGCATCGTAAATAACCGTTCCCCTAACCCGACTCGTCCAGCCGATCAACGAGGTGCCCGGCTATCATCTCGCCCGCATCGATCCCCCAGGCGAGATAGACTCCCCGGCCCGAGGGCGTCCCATTAACCTCCAGAACCGCGAGGCCCTCGACCGTCTCGATCAGGTCGACGCCACTGTAGACGGTCCCAACAGCCCCGTTGGCCTTCAGGGCCAACTCCTCGATCTCGTCGGTCAGGGGCCACCTCTAAGGCGCACCCCCCTGGGATAAGTTGCTTATCCAGCTACCCGGAGGCGCAACCCTGTATATCGCTCCTGCCACCTGCCCCCCCACCACGAAGACCCTGATATCCCTGGGCGACGGGGCTGTGGATTCGAGAAACTCCTGAAGGTAGACGACGCCGCTGGACGCGAGAACCTCTCTGAGGGGGTGCAGGTCCTCGGAGGTAAGAAGAGCAAGATCCCGCCCCTTGTAGCCGAATAGCGGTTTTGTGACCGCCCGGCCTTGCTCACTAACGAACTTTGAGGCGGCCTCAAAGCTCGTGGTCACCAAAGTCTTTGGATGAGGAATCCCCGCCTGGTGGAGGGCGATGGAGGTTGCAAACTTGTTGGCGGCCCTCGAGATCGCCGAGGGCGGGTTGACGATCGGCAGGCCCAGCTGCTGGAGGGCGGAGAGGGTCTCGAACCGAAAGGCGACGTCGACGGACCCACTCCTGCCAAGATCCCTCACGACAAGGCCGTCAAGCCCCACAAGGTCGATGCCGTTTCCTCTGATGTGGAGGCCGGGCCCGATCCTGGCCGCAAGCTGGGAGAAGTTCAGAAAGGGCGACTCTGCCCCCAACCTCGAAAAGCCATCCCTGATCGCCCTCGCGGTCCAGTCGTCGGGATCGGTGACCACAATTCCAAAGCGCATGAAAAGCGATGAGGCGGCCCGGATATATCGGACTATCGGCCGACGATCGGCAACCCTTCCAGGTGCCACTGCCTGATCCCGCCGAGCATGTTGCGGACATCTTCGAAACTGAGCCGCTCCATGATCTTCGCTGCATTTGCCGACCTGATCCCAACGAGACAGTAAACCAGGTATGTCTTGTTTCTGTCGAGCTTTTCGAGATCGGCTTCGAAGGTCGGAGAATGATAGTCGATGTTCACAGAATCCTCGATTCTGCCCATCTCGTACTCCTGCGGGGTCCGAACGTCCAGGATCACAAAGTCGGGATCGCCAACTCTATCCCGGATCAAAAGGCTCGATTCCCGAGGATTCAAGTTTTGAATCGACAGTTTCGAAGGATTTGTCATCAAGAAGGCTCCGATGGGATACGATCGCGCCAAAATACTTCAAACCTTTTGTCGAAATTTAAAGGCCCTCCCCGACTACGGGGAAGAAATCTGCCTGAAAGCGAAAATAACGGTTGATACGAAAACGGAACGGGGCTCGTGGTGAAAGGCCACACCACGACGGCCCCAATTCCATTTCAAAAAGGTCTATCAGCTGCTCGTCCGAGATTTACTCGGTATCGTCCTCTTCTTCAGTCTCTTCGACGACTACTTCGTCGTCGATGACCTCTCCGTCCTCAGTCTCCTCGACTACTTCATCCTCGGCATCCCCGGCATCCTCAGTCTCGGCAACCTCGGTCTCTTCGACTACCTCATCAGCCACCTCATCGGCGAGCTCGAAGTAGTACTCCTCAGATCCCTGAAGGGTCACGGCCGCAATGCATCTGGTTTCGTCCTCGACGAAAGCGCCGTAGACCTCGACTATATCACCGCCGGTGATGTTCTCGTCGAAGGTTCCCCAGGGGCCAGGTGTCGCCTGGAAGACGGTTACGTTGACGATCTCGCTGCAGAAGGTGCCCTCCTCATCGGTGGATACCTCGACGGCCCAGACGGTGGGTGCGCCCATAAGGCCCTCAGCGGGCTCGTTGAGCTCGAACGCAACACCGGTGAACTCGACCGTCTCAAAGTCTGTCATATCTTCTTCGCTGGTTTCATCTGCAAGTGCCATCCCTACGGAAAGCAGGAATATCGCAAATACCATAATTAGGCGTTTATACATAGCTGTTCTCCTCCCTGTAGCGTTTAACGACGTTTCCAGTATAAAGAGTTATTCTATGTTTTATTCGATAATCATAAAAATATCGGAGTTGGATCGCCCTGTACTGGAGATGACATCCTGAAATAACAAGTTTTATGATATCTGAGAACAAATAGGCGATGCGAAATGACTCAGAGGTGCATAGATCTGGGGGAACGGGAAGTCGTGAAGAGGATCACAGAGATCCTGGGCATCTTGCAGAGGGACGACTGCACCACGGCAGAAGATGGCGAAAGATGCCTCGTCTGGACGACGGACATGCTCCATCGGAAAGCCGACTTTCCGGGGATCGCAAGCCCCTGGCAGATCGGTTGGATGACGATCGCAGTGAACCTCAGCGACGTTGCGGCGATGGGCGCCGTGCCCCTCGGCCTCCTCGTGGCTGCGGGAATCCCGCCAGAGACAGAGCTCTCCTTCGTTGAGGAGATGTTCACCGGGATGAGGGACTGCGCCCACCGTTTTGGAACAAAGATACTGGGCGGCGACCTCGACTCACACGATGAGCTGACCCTCACGGGAACCGCCCTCGGCTGGGTCGAAAAAACCCACGTCCTCCGCCGACATGGCGCCAGGCCCGGAGACTTTCTCTGCACCACTGGGACCATGGGATCGGCGGGCGCGGGCCTGAGAGTGGCCCTGGTGGCCGAAGGGAAAGAGAGAGGGAGGATCGAAGAGGATCCAAACCTGCTGGCTCTGACAAAAAGGCTTCTTGAGCCTGCGCCCAGGATAAAAGAGGGACGGGCCCTCGCCCTCTCCAAATCCGTCACCTCGATGATGGACAACAGCGACGGTCTCGCCCTATCTCTATACGACCTGGCGGATGCGAGCAGCGTCGGCTTTTTGGTCGAAGAAGACCTCATCCCCGTTGATCCCCTCGTCGCCGAAGTGGCGAAGGACAAAGAGGACGCCATCGACCTCGCTCTTGCCGCCGGCGGCGACTTCGAGCTGGTCTTCACAGTGAGGCCCGACCTTATCGAGAGGGCGAGGCTCGCCTGCGAATTCACCGTCATCGGAACGGTCCTGGAAGAAAAGAAGATCTGGATCAAGTCCGAGAAGGGAAAAAAGACGTTAGAGGCCAGGGGCTACGAGCACATGTTGGGCTTTTCCGACCAGGAACCTTCGGCATAATCACCACAGCACAGCCCCCACGCCAAAGAGCTGCTTTTCACTGGTCGCCACGGCGCCCTTCACAAAAGTAGGGGCTCCTGAGAAGGGTGGCCTTCTCGATCAGCCTTTTCGTCTCCTCCAGGTCAGCGGAGCCGAGATCCACCAGGTTGTCGTTTCGAAGAAGGCAGGGCTTCAGCTTGCCGTCGGAGGTGACCCTGAGCCTGTTGCAGTTGGCGCAAAACTCCGTGTTGTCGATCGGCCGGACCACCTCCACCTCTGCACCGGAAAGAAAGTACTTTCGCCTCCGGTGCATCTCTCTCGTGACGATTTTGTCCGCTCGGCTTTCAAGCTCTTTCTCGATCCTTAACAGGTCGCCGCCGAGGCCGTGGCCCACCAGGTCCAACAGCTCGATCAGCTGGAGGATGACGCCCCGATCCCTCGTGAAATCCACCATATCCCAGACCTCGTCCTCGTTCTCCTTGAGAACTACCATGTTCACCTTGACCGGGACAAGCCCCGCCTCGATGGCGGCATCTATCCCCTCCAAAACCCGTCGGAGGTCTTCTTCGGTACCGCCCGTGATCCGAGAGTAGACTTCGGGGTCGAGGGAGTCGAGACTCACGTTCACCCTGTCCAGACCCGCCTCCGCGAGAGATTTGGCCCTTTCGGCGAGAAGGGTCCCGTTGGTGGTGAGGGAGATGTCGAGGCCTTCAGGCAGCCTCTGGAGGATCGACTCGAGGTCGGGCCGCATCAGAGGCTCGCCTCCGGTGAGCTTGACCTTCTTCACGCCGAGGTCAGCCCCGGCAAGTATCACCTTCACGATCTCGTCTCCCGATATCTCGCGCCACCCCGTGGGGCTCGCCTCTTCGCCCTCGTGATGACAGTAGAGGCAGCTCATGTTGCACCGGGATGTGATCGCGATCCTAAGGCCTGTGACCTTCCGGCCGAAGGGGTCCACCAGAGTCATCGGAGCCATCTTGAGGCTGATAGTATTTAGAGTTTGGATCGAGAACTTATCAGTCCGAGGATCAGGCTTGCCGTCCCACATCCCCGAGCCCACCAAGAGAACCCACCGGAATTGCCGAGGGAGGGCTGAGACCCCACAGAATTACGACTTAAGGAATCGATGTTCATCGGTCACCGGTTAAGAGAAGAATCGCAATGTAGCTGCGACTTGGGCTGCAAACCCGGTAAAATTAGACAGATCTACGAAGTCGGAGGACGTTCTTTTTCAGATTTAATCTCATTTTTAGATCGCATAAATCGTGTGAAAAATTGTTAGATTAAGTGGCTCAAGGTCCTTAAACCATGGACATTGAACCAATGTTCACTTTGAGGACCTCGGATTTCGATCCACTTTCTTGTGATACGACCTTTGTCACTTCGATATCGACGTTCTCCTTGATGACGGACCCTACTGAATTGTGGATCGATATACTCTCATGAGTATTGTTGCACACTATGTTGCTTACAACAAAGTTTTCATCGGAGTCGATGAGGCTGACACCGTACTCACCGTTGTTGTTGGCGAAGTTCTCTAAGATGGTATTGTAGGCGGAGCCTCGAAGCGTGATTCCGCTCAGGATGTTGTAGCTAGCATTGTTGTAAGATAAGTTGTTGTAAGTGGAGTTCTCAAGATAGATCCCATCGAAGCCGCTTTTGTTGACGTCGTTGCAAAATATCAGGTTGTTGTTGGATCGGTTCAGATAGAGACCGAAACCTCGGTTGTTTGTTACTGTGTTGTTTGCTATGGTGTTGTTGCTAGAGGTGACGCTCACTCCAGCGTGTGGGTTGCCCGAGTTCATGATCACGAAGCCCTCGATAGCGCATCCGTCGGCGCTCAGGGTTACGGTGCTCTCGACCCTGTCTCCGCTGACGACGGGCTTTCCGTCCCCCATGTTTACACCGCGAAGGGCGATCCCGGGCTTGTTCACGGTCACGGTCTCGTCGTAGGTCCCGCTCTTGACATAGATTATGTCACCAGGGTCTGAATTGTCTACATTGGTGATCGGTTAAGCCCTCCAGTTGTCCATTAATCTTTTCCGGTTGACGTTCGGATCGAGTGCTTGACTTTGATAAACTTCAAATAATTCCATAAGATTGGCCTCGATGTTCGCATAGTCGAGAACAGCATCAAGAAGCCTATGAGATTTTTCCGCAAACACTGTTGCCCATCTTAAATGAGTATACCTGGGAGCGTTTTCTAGATTAGCTGAATAAACCAGGGCATATACACGTCTTGATACTATTAGGGTTAATATACCTACCCAGATGAGTGCTTCGACAACTTGTGGTTTTGATGTTGGTATGACATCGATACCATATCTGCTCTTGAGTTCTTTGAAGATCAGTTCAATCTCCCATCTTGCCGAATATAAGACTGCGACGTCCTCGGCATCGAGCTTGTCTGCGGGAATATTTGTTATATATGTATGATATTTTTCATCCTCTACGTTATAAATAGCAACTAAGCGAAGTATTTTAGTCTCATCTCTTTGCTTTCCGTTGTATTTCCTTCGCTTGAACTCAATATTTACTTCCACATCAAGAACTTGCCTCTTGAGTTTTGGCAACACCTCACTAAGTCTTTCTCCAACAACATTTTTACTACGTCCACGCCATGTGCGATTCGTTCCTACGATTATCGGATCAATCCGTCCTTTCAATCGTGATACGAAGAATCCTCCATTCTCATCGATCCGCACGAAGGTATGATGTTTGTAAAAACCAAGATCTATGAGTAAGATCCGATCTCTGACCCATGGACCGATCCGAAGCGTCTTTATGTCACTCGTTCGCTCTCCACATAATGCCACACGCTTGGGACCATCTGCTACGGCGCTTACGAGAAGGCTTACCTTGACACCCGCAGCTATCTTTTTTGTTCTTGTAGCCGGCCATTTATTTGCCAAATTTTTGTGCAATCGGATGACTGTGCTGTCTTGGATCACGATATCTTCGAATCCTGCCAGCTTATCTTTCAGCTTACGATTTGGTTCTTGTGTGATATCTTCTAATCCATGTAACACACAGGCGTGGATAAATCTCACAAGTTCCGGTGTGAAGCGATCGTAAAAACTACTTCGACTAATGTGCACCTCACCCTTCTCTTCATAGAGACGACGTAGACTTGCCAACGTTCTCTGGAGTTGAACACCGAACCCCAAAGTAAGCGACCAAAACATAAGTGCTGGGTCTATCTTTCGTTCCCGTTTCACAAATCCGGTTTGATTCGCTGTCTTCCGGAGCCACTCGGGTGAAAAAAGACGATTAAGCTCTTCTTCTATCAATCTTGATCGTTCTACTTTTTGCATCCTCTTTGTCATTCGATACCCCCTTCATATGGAGAGGATATTCGTTAAGATATATTAAATGCCTCCGAAAAACCTTAACCGATCACGAATGGAATTGTCTATAGCTTCCTGGATGCTTGTGTAATCGACTCCGGGACCGGGAACCGGACCGACGATATTTTCCCCAGTCTCGCCCGGCAGCGCCGAGGCGCTCGGTACGACGCAAACCGCATCGAGTCTGCGGTCATCTCTCGTCGAGGGATCTCCAAGGTCTTGGCTTGTCATCATCCTGCTACCATCCTGCCCGCATCCACACAGCAAGATCATGCTGATAGATAAAACGAGCATGAAAACTCGAAACCAATGATCATGATCGAACAAGCAAGGCCTCCGATGTACCACCCAACATTTCGCGAATCTGAGATTCGATAATATATTAACTTTTTCCTTATATCAAAACTATATATTGAAAACAAAATGATTATTGTTTAATTATTTATATGTATATAGAATAACAATATTTTAATACCATGGCGAATTGATCAAGGAAAAGTGCGCATTTAATTAGATGAGTTTCCGGATGAGTTAAATATATTTTAATTATAAAACTTTTGGTGATTCCGGACTAGAACATAAAAGAATGTTTGAATGTTGTTTGTTAAATTCTGACATCACCGTATACGAACCGAATATGAACTTACAACTTATCCAAAAATTACAGAATTCGTCCAGCAGAGGTCCAACAGAATGATTGGCGTAGAAGAGCCGATCAAAGGAGAATCGCAAAGTTTATCCTTACGTAAACCATCGTTGCCAAAGATGGTTGACGATGCGGGCCTGACCGGTCTCGTGCTGGCAGGATACCTCCTGGCCATGATTGCTCTTGGGGCCTTTGCAGCGAGACGCTCCGACACCCTGGAGAGCTTCTTTCTGGCCGGAAGGAGCCTGAAACCGGCTCTTCTCACCGCCACCCTGTGCGCCACCATCCTCGGAGCCTCCTCGACCCTGGGGATGGCAGGCCTTGGCTTCAGCGAGGGTCTGACGGGAGCCTGGTGGCTCCTCTCGGGAACCCTGGGCCTGCTCATCCTCTCGTTCTTCTTGGCGGAGAAGGTGAGGGCCGCGGGATGCTACACCCTCCCCGAGCTGATCGGCGCCCAGTACGATCACAGGGTGAGGCTTGGAGCCTCGGCCTTGATCCTCGTATCCTGGATCGGGATCACGGCGGCCCAGATCGTGGCCTCGGGAAAGCTTCTGGCCGTCCTCTTCGGCACCAGCCAGGATATCTTCATGATCGCTTCGGCCCTGGTCTTCGTCGTCTACACCGCTCTTGGCGGGCAGAGGTCGATCGTAAAGACGGACGCAGCTCAGGTATTGATCCTCCTGGCAGGACTCGCCATCGTCTCCTGGAGGGCCTTTTCCCTTGTCGGCCCCGAGATCCTGGCAGGTCAGAGCTTTCCCACCTCCGCGGCCAGGAGCGGGATCGATGTGGCAAGCCTCGTCCTGGTGGTCGGATCGACCTACATGGTTGGGCCCGACATTTACTCCAGGCTCTTCTCGGCCGAAAACCCCAAAACCGCCAGACGATCGGCCCTGGCCGCGGCCCTCGTCCTTCTTCCCCTCGCCTTCATCATAACCGGCCTTGGAATCTGTGCCCGGATCCTCTTTCCAGGGATAGGTCCAGAAGAGGCGCTTCCCGTCCTCATGACAGAAACCCTCTCGCCTCTGGGAGAGGGCCTCGTGGCAGCAGCCCTTCTCTCGGCCCTCATGTCCTCGGCCGACACCACCCTCCTCACGGCGACATCGATATTCACCCTCGACCTCTACAAGACCGCTAGGCCCGGCGCAAGCCAGAAGATATTGATGAGGGTCTCAAGAGGCGGGACCGTGCTGATAGGAGGCCTTGCGCTCCTCTCGGCCCTCCACCTTCCTGAGATCATAGCCACCCTCCTTTCGGCGTACACGGTCTTTGCCGGAGGTTTGATCGTGCCCCTGGTGGCGGGATTTTGGAAAGACAGGTTCCGCCTCACCTCCGAGGGAGCCCTTGCCGCGCTCCTGGGCGGAGGCGGGATCGCTTTCTTCTTCGGCCAGAGGTGGCCCCTTCTGGGGATGGTGGTGAGCGCGGTTCTGCTCTTTTCGGTGAGCAGGCTTTTCCCTCAGTCCAAAAGGAGCATCAAAGGATAGTCTTTTTCGGGATCGTATTCGAGCTTCGCCCTGACCACTGCCCCCTCGTAATCGATTTCAACCTGGGCTTTGATCATCTTTCCGGCAAGCTCGCCGTACCCAAAGATGTTCTTTGCGAGCATTTCCCGGTCGATCTTTACCGAGACGGATCTCACGTGAGGCTGGAGAGATATGCTCTTTTTCATCGCCACCTCGAGGCTTTCCGCAGTCTCCGTGGATACAGGCGACCCCACAAACTGGTGGTAGATCGCCCCCAGCTTTATACCCGCCTCGAAGGCGGCCGTTTCCCTCTTCGTCGGCATAGTTCGATCACCAATGGTGAGATCAGATACCCCACCAGGGCTAAAAATACGACCCCCGCCGAGAGCCTGAGGTCGCCCAGATGCCATCCAGCCGCAGCCGCAACCCCCACCACCAGAACGATGGGAACGAGCCTTGGATCTCTGAACTTGGGGTAGGGGATCGTGCTGACCATCAAAAAGGACATCAAGACCATCAGAAAGGCCGTCAGAAGGGGACCGTCAAGAAGGACGCTCACGGCAACGATCGCTCCGGCCCCAGGAATCGGCATCCCCTGAAACTCGCCCATTTTCTTTGGCGAAACGTTGAACCTGGCGAGCCTGAGAATCCCACAGGCGAGGTAAAATCCGCCCAAGATCTCGAATCCGGACCAAAAGGCCGCCCAGGCGAGAAAGGCTGGCGCAACCCCGAAGGAAAGGACGTCCGCCAGGGAATCGATCTGGACCCCCAGCGGGCCGTCTCCCACACGTCGGGCAAGAAATCCGTCGAGGCCGTCGGCCGCCATGGCGAGAATTATCAGCGTCGCCGAGATGCCGAAGCTGCCCTTTGACGCCATCAGGATGGAGCCGTAGCCAAGAGAGGCGTTCAGAAGAGATACCGCGTCAGGAAGCCCGAAGAGCTTGAGGATGCCGGTCATCTCGCCTTCACCGCTACCACCGTCTCTCCGGCCCTGACCCTATCTCCCGTCGCAGCCCTGAGGCTGTAGCCTGGAGGGATCGAAAACTCCACCCTGCTACCAAACCTGATCATCCCTATCCTCTGACCCCTCTCCACAAAGTCGCCGGGCCCGACGTAACAGACTATCCTTCTCACGAGGAGACCTGTGATCTGGGTCAATCGGACCTCGCCCTCGGGGGTCTCTAGAACTATCAGGTTACGCTCATTTTTTGATGATGATCGAAAGAAGGCGGGCCGGTGGCCTCCGTCACCGTGCTCTACCGACTTCACCCTTCCCTCCAGGGGAGATCTGTTGACGTGGACGTTGTGATGGTTCATGAATATGGCCACCTTCTCTTGGCTTGCCTCCACCACCAGGCCGTCGGCGGGAGAGATCATCCCCTCGCCATGGGGGACTCGTTCAGGGTCCCGATGAAAAAAGGCCATGAAGATTGAAAGGGCGAGCGCCGCCCCCAAGAGAGGCCAGATCCGCAAGCTCGTCAGAAGGACGGCGACCAGGAGGGGACCGCCCACCCAGGGGCCGGAGCTTCTGGCCAGTTTCAGGTCGGCTCACCCCCGCCATGTCTAATGTCGGAGGCCAGCTCGTCGATCATATCGAGAAGCTCGGGGAGGAGCATCAAAACGACGTAGGCAATGGCGAGGAGAGCGACTGCTGATCCAGCTTTTGCGATCACGTTATGGGCCAGATAAAAGCTATTTTCTCCAAACCACTCCTCGCCGTAAGCCACCACCACGAAGATGTTTCGAAACAGGTTCAAAGCGTATATCACCGGAACGGAGGCCAGAAGGGCTGCAACCTTTCTTTTGAGAGGGGCCTCGACCGAGAGGACCACTCCCACAAAAAGGGCCATGCTCTCGATGGCGGTGCAGGCAAGAACGATCTCCACGGAATGGCCGTAAAGGGTGATGACGCTTCCGCCACCAGCCACCGCCGGAACGTCGAAAGCTCCCAAGAGAAGGAGGGTGAGCTTTGCAGTCTCTGAGATCAACCAGTCCCTGAGAGGGGAAAGCTCGGCGAAGGGAAAGTAGGCGACGCCCCCTATCGCCACGGCACAGCTGGCCCAGTCGCAGGAGCGTGAACGGCAGCCCTTTGCAAGGATGAGCCAGCCAAAGTAGAATGAGAAGAGGGCCACGGCGAGAGTCAGACCCACGTTGAAGTGGTCCCCGATGGCCAGATAATGGGCCGGCTGTTTCAGCCAGTGAACCCCGAAGAGGATCCAGCCCAGACCTGAGAGAGCCCGCCGACCTGATATGGCCGAGGCCATGAGAAGGGCGAGTCCGATCCAGAGGACGTTGGCGATCAACCAGCCGAGAATCATCGGGGATAGAAAATCCACAGGTTTATTTAGCATTATCTACCAACCGGGAAATCTGTGATGCTTCGGCCCCTTTGATCGGCCACAGGCGTCTAGTGGGAGTGGTTAAACTTATGGACGGACAGAGATGGAGACCGATTATGGTGGTCGGTCTGGTGCTCGCCCTGGTGGCAGCATCCGCATCGGCTGAACCGGGGTTGTCTTCAGATCCGGATCCTATTGCCGAACCGATCAGTGCGGCCATGGATCTATTTCTCGACGATGAGCTCGCAGACGGCGAAGAGAACCTGCCGGTGATAGTGATCTTCAACGATGGTGCGAAAAAAGAGGTTGAAGGCCTGGAAGTGAAGTACTCCTACAACCTCATAAACGGGGTTGCAGGTTCCATCGACCCCTCGGCCCTTCAAGAGCTGGCCACGGACCCGGACGTTGCGGGAGTTTATCCTGACGGGTCGGTGGTGGTGGCCCAACCGATAAACGTCACCAAGGACAACAGGACCTTCTGCGCCACCAGCAGGGTTAACGTGTTACCCCTCTGGGACCGGGGCATAAACGGGTCTGGCGTAGTGGTGGCGATCCTGGACTCGGGCATAGACGAGAACCATCCGGACCTGGCAGGAAAAGTCGTGGGCGAGGTCAACTTCGTCGATACCGAGAGGACCACCGACGACCTCCTCGGCCACGGTACCGCGGTGGCGGGGATTATCGCGGGATCAGGCACAGCCTCAGGTGGGCAGTACATGGGGGTGGCTCCGGGAGCGAGCCTTCTGAACGTGAGGGTAATCGACAGCGAGGGCTCAGGCCAGATATCTGATATCATAGCGGGGATCGACTGGGCCATCGAAAACGATGCCGATGTCCTCAGCATGAGCCTCGGAGGTCTCAATCTCGGCGAGAGCAACCCGCCGATATCGATGGCCGCAGACAACGCCATGGACGCGGGAACCGTAGCCTGCGTTGCTGCAGGTAACCTCGATGAAAGGCTTCTTCTTTTGATGCTGGTCGCCTCCTCGGTCTGTCTCGGGTGCGTCGAGTCGCCCGGTGACGGCGTCAAGGTAATTACTGTGGGGGCCACCGACTGCGACGACCGGATCGCCGCTTTCAGCGGGTCCGGTCCCCTGCGGGACGGAAGGTACAAGCCGACCCTGGTGGCTCCAGGGGTGAACGTAGTCACGACAGTGCCGCCCAACCTCGATATCGAGGGGAAGCTAAACAGCTATTACGCGGGAGCTTCGGGAACGAGCCTATCGACTCCCGTCGTCGCGGGGGTTGCAGCGCTGCTCATCCAGGCGGAGCCGGAGATAACCCCGGCCGGAGTGAAGGCGGCTCTGACGAGGGGCGCCACGAAGCTGAATAATACTCAGGACGAGGAGTACGAGACCTACTACCAGGGAGCCGGCCTCCTAGACGCCAAGAAGTCTTTCGATATCCTGGGCACTTATCAGCTCTGCAGCGTCCTTCCGGACCGCTGGTCGGCGGGCAGGTGGGTCTACGGCGACTTCTGGGTCGTCGGCGACGACACCGTTTACGGTAGCCTCGATACCGGAGCCGACAGGTTCCAGAAGAAGATGTATGCTCTGGCACCCGGAGACGTGGACTGGAACTCCAAGTTCCTCTTCTTTTCGGATAAGGAGCTTTCGAACGTTGCCACCTCTGCCTCGGGACCCATAGCCAAATGGACCTCGGTCCAGCCCCTGCCAAGGAATATCCCGGCCAACGGCCAGAGGGTCTTTGGCGCCACCATCAGCATTCCCGAGGATGCTCTCCCGGGACGATACGACGGCTTCATCGACATATCCGAGAACGGAAGCAGGATATTTTCTCTTCCCCTAACGGTCGAGGTGGCCGAATCGATCGAGATGGACACAGGCCGGGGCTCGGTCCCCGGATCCCTCGTCAAGGGTGAGTGGGACTACTACTACGTCGACGTTCCGACCAGCACCGACGAGCTGAAGTGCTCCCTGCGTTGGGAGGGCGAGCCGGACCTGGACCTATTCCTCCTATCGCCCACCAGCGAGTACTATCCCGCTGGGCAGGATGAAGGGGTCGAGACCGTCTCGGTAGACACGCCGCCCACGGGCCGGTGGCTGGTAGCGGCCCATGCAAGAAACATTACCGGCGAGTCAGATTACGTTCTGGAGGTGGAACGAACCCTTCTCGCCACCTCGCCCAAGAGGTGGTCTGTAGGCTCCCTCGATCCGGGCGATACGAAGGAGGCCCAGTTCAGCCTCAGAAACGGAGGCCCAGCCCTCGCCAACGTCACCTACGCCGGGATGATGGAGAACGTTGAGAAGGAGGAGTGGAACGACTCGATCGGTGACAAGGTGATCTGGACGGTGCCGATAGAGGTCCCGGCCAACGTCACAAGGCTCGGCGTGAGGCTGACCTGGGACGATCCCGACAGCGATCTTGCCCTTCTCCTCTTCAACGAGAATGGAAGGCCCGTGGACGTCTCCTACGGCAGCGATGTCAAAGGAGAGGTGGGCGCCACCCATCCGGCTCCTGGCACCTGGAGAGCGATAGTCTACGGGTATCATGTGACCACGAAGGCGAGGCAGCCTTTCGACCTCGAGGCGACCTTCTACGTCCAGGAGACC
>DUKF01000227.1 GCA_013329455.1 Methanotrichaceae archaeon
GCTTGTGTCCGCCACCAAAAACCCGATCAGTGCGGCGACGCTTGCCATCAAGCAGTTTCCGGGCCGCATGACCTCCAAAAGAACCCGTGTCATCTCCTCATTCTCCTACCGATTTCAGGGCGTACAACCCATCTTCAGATAAATTTATGCCCCCGGAGAGGTGGGCCTCTCGAAACGATCCAGCCCTGCCTCGATCCCAAACGTCTTAAACTCTGAAGATATATAAGTCCAAATATGAATGGGTCACGAATCTTCGATCGATCGACACGCTCCGATGGGTCCAGAACGCCGACGAGATCCTCAGGGTGGTGATCGGATGGCCGTCACCTTCGATCCAGAAACGAGGCTTTCGCACATCGCCGACTACCTGGGCAGGTTTCAACTGAACCTGACCTTCGAGGAAGGATGGATACAGCTTCTTCGGCTCAGGCTTACAGGATATAAACTGGCGGCCGATATCGGCGACGCCAAGGCCAGGGTTGACGAGATTATTAAAAAGGGATATGAAACCCTGGGAGAGCACTGGGAACGAGAGGCTAAGGACCCCTACGACGACCCCTGCATGGGCCAGTACGACCTTCTGGCAGAGCTGAGGTCCTACATGTACAGAGACGTCTCTCAACCCTTCATGGCCTTCATCAGATCCGAGTTCAGGAAAATTTTCGTTCCAACCATGCGCCTGCTGACAGAACTTTGCAGATCCGAGAACAAGTACTCCTGGGACCAGGTGAAAGTGCAGCTCCAAGAGATCATGGCCGAGCTCGAGGTGGACGTCGAGTGGGAGGTCTGCGACGCCTATATGGAACGTTACCTGGAGAAGGTTTCGGGGGTTTTGGAGATCGGGGCCGGGGAGGGGACAGGAGAAGTATGAGGGGACTTGGGCCTGCCACTGTCCCCCTTCCGTTCCGCCACCCACCTTTTTTGATCTCAGTTTAGTTTACGGCCCTCTCGACTAAAAATTCTAGCCTCTCGACACCAGCCACGGGATCGGAGTTTTGGGCTCGGACCCAATCGCCGAGCTTCTCCAGGGCTTTGCCGGACCGTATGATCTCCATAGAGATCAAAAACCCCTCCGAAAGGTTCTCGGCCTTTCCGGCGATGTACAGGATCGGGGCGGAGTTGATGCAGACAGCCGTCTCTTTTGGACCCCTCTCTATGCCGGAGAGGACCCTGAGAAGCTCGACCGCCTCCTCGACTCTATCTTCTCGGGGGAGAAGAAGCCTCTCGTCCACCGGCTCCGCCCCGAAATCTTCAGGGGCCAGCTCACAGGAGACGATCTCGCCGTCCGGCAAAAGCTCAGCAACGAAGGTCTTTCCCGAGGGCGATACCTCGTCCATCCCCCTATCGCCGTCGAGAGTGAGACCGTGGACCACCATCGCCCTCGAATAGCCTATCTCTCTCATCGCCTCGGCGATCGGTAACACCAGGTCTTTTGAATAAACCCCCCTCACCCCGCACCTGGGCATGGCCGGATTTGCGAGGGATCCGGCTATGTTCAGTATCGTTCCGAACCTGATTTTGGAGAGGATCCTGCCAAGACCCACGGGATGAACCCTCGGGCTCATACCGTTGAAGATGCCTATCCCGGCACTCTCGATACTTTTCTGGACGAGTTGTGGATCGCCCTCGACCTCCACCCCCAGAATCTCCAGGATGTCGACAGTCCCGCACCTGGAGGTTATCGCTCTAGCTCCGTGCTTTGCCATCGGAACGCTGGCGGCGGCAGCGACGATCGAGGCCGCCGTGCTGATGTTGAAGGTATCGACCGCATCCATCCCGGTCCCGCAGTTCTCGACGAGATCCCCCGAAACCTTCGGTGAGACCTTGAAAGTATCAAGCTCGTATATCGCCTCCCAGCTTCCCGCAATCTCGTCGGGGGTTGCCCCCTTGGCGGTGATGGCCGCAAGAAACGCTCCCTGATGAGCGTCGGGCTGCTCATTTGTGAGCACCTGGGAAAACATATCTCTAGCCTCTTGCCTTGTGAGGCTGCCACCCGTTATGAGCCGGTTCAACTTTGCACCAAAAGCCTTCATCACATCTTCCAAAAACGATCACCTGCCAAACTCCGTCACCATGGATTTCAGACCCTCGCGCCTCTCGGCATGTTCCATCCCCCTCGAGATCTCGCCGAGCGAGACCCTCTCTGTGATCAGCCAGCCAACGTCAAAGGACCCGGAGGAGATCAGCTCCAGTGCCGCCTTGTTCTGGGCGCTGGTGCAGCCGTACGAGCCGACGATGAGGTTCTCCCGGTAGTGGATGTGGTTCAGGTCCAGCCTCGGGGCCGCAAGATTCCGGGGAAGACCCGAGAATACGGACAATCGCCCCCGAGGGGCGAGGAGAAAGAGAAGGTCGTCGTCGACGGCCACGTCCCTGCTGGCCAAGATTATGACGTCAAAGCCCCTCCCATCTGTCATCTCCATCGCCCTTTCCCGGAGATCCTCTCTTTTCGAATTGACGACCTGATCCGCCCCCGAGGACCTGGCCAGATCGACCCGGCCTTCGAGGGTTTCAGCGATCGCGACAGTCGAGGCACTTCTTTCGCGGGCGAGCATGGCGTGTAGATTTCCCGCGGGCCCAGCCCCAAAGATGAGAACCGAGTCGCCGTCTCCGACCCCGACCAGCTCCTGAGCGTTGATGCAACAGGCTAGAGGCTCGGCCAGGGCGGCCTCCTCGAACTTCACCCCGTCGGGGATTAGATTGACGCCGCCGTTCCTGACCGAATCCCCCGGCACCTGGAGATACTCTGCAAACCCGCCGTCCAGGTTGAAGCCGAAGATCTGAACATTTTCGCACTGGTTTTCAGCACCCCGCCTGCAGGAGGGGCACCTTCCGCAGAATACCCCCGGGAACACCTGGACCCGTTCGCCCACCTCGGGGCCGACGCCGCCTCTCTCGTAAACGATGCCGGATATCTCGTGGCCCAGGATCCGGGGGTAGACCAGATCCCTCTGTCCATCCCTGAGCATCTTGACGTCGGTGCTACAAATCGAGCAAGCTTCGACCTTCAAGATAAGTCCCCCATCGAGACAGATCGGGTCATCGACCTCCTGGAGAGTCATCTTTCCGGGAGCCTCCAGCACGGCAGCCATCATTAATAATATTCCCCCATAGTTCTGGCGCTACCTTTGATCATCTATCCCGTCGATCAGACGAGAGGACTTGGGTCAGACGCCCTCAATAGCGATTTCCGCGTATATAACATTTGCTTATTCTTAGAAAAGATTGATCGGAGATCAAGTGAACTTTCGTTGTTTCAATTCCACATTCAAACTGTGTGAATATTTCGAGAAGATGTGCAATCGACGAGTGCCGGATGCGAACGCGGCAGAAGTTAGCTGTGGAAACGTCGGTGTAACAACGGACATGAAAAAAGCGATCTGAAAAAGATAGGTGGCACAGGAAGAATGCAGCCTAAAAGGGTCCAGAGAACCCGCCAGGAAAGGGGCTTGACGAGAAAGCAAGATCCTTTGGCGCTTCTGACACCTGGTGCTTGGGCAGGCCTATCGGTATCAGAGATCCAGAGGATAGCGCTCTCTAATATCCCTCTCGTTCATCATCTCAAGGCCGATCTCGTCCAAGGCCTCTGAGATCTTTCTCTTCTCAGCCGAACGCAGCGACTTTCGGTCGAGGTAAGCCCCAACGGCACCGGACTTGAGACTTGCTTGCTTTACCATCTCCAAATCGAGGTCTTCGGCCTGATAGTTGGAGAACAGGTGTCCGAAGGCGATTTTCGTATCGAAGAGCAGCCGATTCTGGCGCCGGACGTAGTGTCCACCGCCAAATCCCAGAAATGCTGGCACTTTTAGATCCTCAAGCTCAAGTATAGATCTTGCCACAGCATTCCCAGCATCGGGGTTTGACCACTCTTCCTTGGTGCTTCCGATCTCCGCGAAGAAGGAGGGGGTCAAAAGGTCTGTGGGACCGTGATGGGTCGCCTCGACGGTAATCTCAAAGCCATCGGGATGCTCATTTGCCAGGTTCAAAATGAAGGACTTGAGGACGCCTGGAGCTGCGGCGGCCAGCTCTCTTGACTCGCCACCCAAGACCGCTTCGCCAGAGTTTCCCAAAAAGTGGCCGCAGAGCCGCGCAGTTCCATCTCTGGCTTGGTGTCTTGAGGCGAAGACGAGCAAGTCGGGGTATAGATCCATCTCCTTCAGCCGTTCTTCGAGGTCCCGGAGGGTGATCAGCTTTTCCTGGAGGACGACCAGCCTATAGTTACGGAATCGATGGTAAAGCCCCTCTTTATCATCCCAGGCGGCAAGCTCCATCAACCTCTCGGTGATGTTGATGCTGGCAGGATCCGTCCTCGTGGCGACGACCACAATCTCGCCGATCATATCTCGGTCTCGATATCGAGCATCGATTTGACCATGGGGGCGTAATCGATCTTCCTAACCTTCAGCTCTCGGAGGGGCATTATGACGCACACCGGCCTATCTGAAACAAGTCCCGCTTCGCTGAGCGTTTTTACCTCCTGATCCATCCTCTCTTTCATCTCCACGTAGCACTGGGATAGGAAGGAGCCGAAGATCTCGCCGGGCTGGATGTAACTGTAGACCGCAGCCCCGATCTTTCTGAAGGAGGAGTAGACCTTCATCATGTCCTCATTGGTCGCCTTCGGTCGAACGTTGATATGGTAAAAGATCATCAGCTCGCATCCGATCTTCTTCCAGTTGACGTTCGCCTGTCGGCTCAATAGCCCGGTCTGGAAGAACTTGTTTCTCTTCCCGGATATGGTGGGCCTGGAGATTCCTGTCCTTCGGGAGAGCTCCAGGTCCGAGAGAGACGGATACTTTACGAAGGCGTGGAGGGCAAGCTTGTCCTTCTCAGTGAGCTTGATAGGCTCCTCGGGGATCTCCCCCCCAATGAGCGGCTCATCCTGGAGATCGGGCCTGGCAAGCCCAAAGGTGTTGTCCACTGCGAGCGCGGAATCCCAGGAGACCCTGGTCAGGGAGAAGGGGTAATGATAACAGTGGATATCCTCAACGAATCCTGCGTCCATGTAGTCGTCTATGACGGGATCAAAGACCCTCTTGAAGTCGGTGAAGCTCTTGGAGTAGACCATCGATACGGAGTCTGTGTCGGTGGCCGAGTGAAATACGCAGTGAGGGTGGTCTACCCACTCTTTGAACCCTGGCTTGTTCCTCCTAACCTCCACAGGAGCGTTGGGCTTGTAGCTGGCGAAGACCGCGGTCATTATCTCCGCCCCCACGCCCACTCCAGAGGGGACGTTCAGAAGTTGGACCATCTCCCATTCCCTGAACTTTCTTTTGCTCTTGAATATGGTCGATCGATCCACGCCTATCCTCGAGGCTAGATCAATATCGCTGAGTCCCGGGTACCTGGCAAACCCGTATAGAACCAGCTTCTCTTTTGATGTAAGTTTAAGCTGCATTTGCTTTGCATCTACATTTTTTACTATTAATAGATTGCCTTTTTCGCTTTTTAAATTGAATACTGCTACATATACGCGAGATCAAGATGACATTTTTAGCAGGAAACGAAGTGACAATTGCAAAGAAAAGGAGGAACTTCAGTTCAGATCTGTTAATCGCGTCCTCTCCCTTACAAGAAAAGGCGAATCATGGCCCGGAACTACCAGATCTGCGATCTCGACGATCCTCGCCATGCTCTTCATGGCCAGATCCCTGTCCACGTGGAGGCGGGGTGGAACCCACTTCAGGTAGTTTCCCATCAGGGGAAGAGCGTCTCCTGCCATCACGATCCGCTTTGAGGACTCACAGACGACGGATATGCTTTTCAGGGTGTGTCCCGGCGTTTCCATGATCCAGACCCCTGGGGCGATGGAATCTCCCTCCTTCAGCCGGGCCTCGCCCTTGCCCGATAGGACCCGGGCCCGGGTGAATAGGCGGTTATTTCCACAGTGGTCGGGATGGTCATGGGTGTTGACGACTATGTCGACGTCTTCGGGAACGAGACCGAGCTCTGCCAAACGCTCATTTATCAGCTCCGCCTCGTCATCAAGGCCGGTGTCGACGACGATCTTTTTGGATTGGGCGAGGATCAGGGTCACCGAGGACCTGGCGTCCAGGATATTCCCCTCTTCGTCCCTTTCGAGATGGCCGGGCTTAAGCAAGAAAGCCCTGGGCAGGATCGACGCCATCATCTCCACCGACATGTATCATCTCCTCCGATTCGTATCTCGTTCCAACCTCGTCTTCACCTTCAACAGAGCCCTTCAGTCCAGGAGCGGCTCGAGCTTCAAAAGGAGCCGATTCACCTGCTCGACGGCGGTTCCTATGTACTGGTGAGGGTCAAGAAGCAGCTTGATATCCTCAGGGGAGAGGTGCTCGATGACAGTCTCCTCCTCGGCGAGAACCTCTGCGAGGGCTCTATCCTCCTCGACGGCCTTCATGGAGGAGCTTCTCATGATCTCGTGAGCTTTCTGCCTTCCTACGCCCCGTTTCGCAAGCTCCACCATCACAGATTCTGCCATGTTCAGGCCCTGTAGGAGGTTCAGGTTCTTTTCGACCTGGTCGAACCTTATCGTCAGACCTTCCAGGATCCTGGCGGTCAGGGCCAGGAGGTGGTCAGTGAAGACGAAGGACTCGGGAAAGAGGATCCTCTCGCAGCTGGAGTTGGTGAGGTCCCTCTCGTCCCAGAGGGGGATGTTGGCGAAGGCCGGCTCGATCTGGGCCCGGACGACCCGAGCAAGGCCGCAGACCTGTTCGGACTTGATGGGATTTCTCTTGTGGGGCATGGTGCTCGAACCCACTTGCTTTTTGCCGAAGACCTCCTGGACCTCGCCGATCTCGCTCCTCTGAAGGGTCCTGATCTCAACGCAGATCTTGTCGAGGGTCGAGGCGACTAGCCCCATCCAGCAGATCATCTCAGCGTGCCTGTCCCTCTGGACGACCTGGTTTGAGACGTCCACCTCATTCAAATCCAGGACCGCCATCACCCTCTCCTGGATCTTCATGCCGTGGAGGCCGAATGCCGCCTGGGTCCCGACGGCGCCGCTCATCTTGCCGACGGCGGCCCTCGGCTTCAGCTGTTCGAGCCTCTCGAGGTGGCGGGCCATCTCAGATGCCCAGACCGCAAACCGGAGGCCGTAGGTGGTGGGCACACCGATCTGGCCGTGGGTCCTCCCTGCGCAGACGAGGTGCTTGTGCTCCTCAGCCCTTCTCAGAAGCACCCCAAGAACCATTTTCACCTTCTCCTCCAGGACTTCGAGGGATGCCTTGATCTGAAGGCCGGTCGCCGTATCCAGGATGTCGTTGGAGGTGGCGCCCAGGTGGACCCACTCTCCGGCCCACTCGCAAGACTCGGCGAGGGCGTGGACGACGGCCATCATGTCGTGGCCGATCTCGTCCTCGATCTCCTTGGCCCGGTCTGGGCTCGCCTTCTCAGCGGCCTTCTCGATGTCTTCGGCGGCCCCCTCGGGGATGAGGCCAAGCTCCTCTTCGGCCCGAGAGAGGGCAGCTTCGACCCGAAAGAGGCAGCGGAACCTGTAGTTTTCTGACCAGAGATCTTTCATCTCCGGATTTCCGTAACGAAACTCGATGGGATGAATCGCCATAATCAAAGCTCCAAAGGGTGATGAGGGAGGGGATAAAAGGAGGTTTTGGTCGCTCCAACTCGCCCCAACTCGGGGCAATTCGTGGCAACAGCCGATCGACTCAGTAAGAAAAAGAGTACTGTTAAATAAGAGCGGTCAATTAACTTGTAATGTGACCTCCAACGTCGAGAAGAGATACCTGCTCATGATCTCTGCTGGCGGATCGTTCATGGCACCCTTCATGGTCTCGGCTCTCATCGTCGCCATACCCACCATCGGGATCGAGTTCTCCATGAGCTCGGTGGAGATCAGCTGGCTTCCAACGGCCTTCTTCCTGGCGGCGGCCATGTTTCTCGTCCCCATCGGAAGGATCGCCGACATCCTTGGAGTGAAGCGGATCTTCACCATCGGAATCTGCATCTACTTCGCCTCCGCTCTGGCGGCCGCCCTAGCCCCCCAACTCCGCGGTCCTGATCGGCGCAAGGTTCGCCACGGGGATAGGGGCAGCGATGATCTTCAGCACCTCTTTGGCCCTTCTGAGCCTGTCGCTACCCGAGAAGGAGAGGGGCGGAGCGATAGGAATCAACATATCCGCCAACCTCGNNCGGGCTTCGCCCTCGGCTTTCTGGCAGGAGGTTATCTCACGTACTACATCTCCTGGAGGAGCATCTTCTTTGCGACGTTGCCGATAGATGCGATGGTCTTAGCTCTCATATTCCTGAAGCTGCCCGGCGAGTGCGCCCTTTCTGAATGCAAACGACTCGACCTGCGGGGGTCGGCCCTGTGCGCAATCACCCTCTTTCTGATCATCGTCGGGTTCTCGAAGCTTCCGGAGATGGAGGGGATCATCATCCTGATAATCGGCTTTGCGGCCCTCGTCGGCTTCGTCCTTTTGGAGCTGAGAAGCAACTGCCCCGTCATCGATGTGAAGCTCTTTGCCACCAACCGGTCCTTCTCACTATCGAACCTGGCGGCCCTCATCTACTTCACGTCGTCATTCGCCGCCATATTCATCTTCAGCCTCTACATGCAGTACATCAGGGGGTTTGGCGAGAGGTCGGTGGGCATCCTTCTCCTGGTGTTCACTTTGATAATGGTCGGATTTGTGAGCTATTCGGGAAGGCTCTCCGACAGGGTGCGGCCGCACAGGATCGCGTCCCTGGGTGTCGTGATCACGGCCCTGGGACTCCTCCTTCTTCGGATCTTCATCGACGACGCGACCACGCCCGTCGAGCTGGTGATGAGCGGGCTGGTCCTCACCCTCATTGGGTCGGCCTTCTTCCAGCCGCCGGTGGTCAAGTGCGTCCTTAGCTCGATCAGCAGGGACATGTACGGCGTGGGATCGGGGACTGTGGAGATGATGCGCCTGACCGGCCAGACGGTGAGCATGGCGGTTGTGATACTGATATTCACCTTGTACTTGGGCGGGACCGAGATCGTCCCTGAGAGCTATCCCGCTTTTCTCGACAGTCTAAAAGTGATCTTCAGCGTCCTTTTCGTCCTCGCTCTGGCAAGCCTAGTTCTGATGGTCATGGTGGGGCGGTCGGAGAAAGTCTGCGTGTGATTGTATGTGATTGCGGTTGCATGTGATTTGCCGTGACCGCATCCCTTCTTTGGTGGTGATCACCGATGGGGTGGCGAAGGGAAAAATTCAAGCCCCAGGGCAGTTAAAAAGTTCATACGATATTTTATTTGTAAATTATTATATGAGTGCTTCTGTACTTTATAGCGTTTTTAGGAGTCCTCGCGGTGATTAGATTTTAATAAGAGTGAGTTCGACACAATCTATCAAAATTAGAGAACTGTGCCGGAGAGTATAATATGAAAAGATCAGGCAAAGACGTTCCGACTGGAGTATTCATTCTTGCGGGGCTTGCTTTTATGAGAGGGTTCTACAGCTTATTAGGTGTGCTCATCCGCATCATAGGTCTTATCCTCTTTCTCTTTAGAGAGGGATTCAAGGCAGATATAATATACATCATAGCGCTTGTTCTGGACTTGTCTTTTTATGCTGCTATGGGCGGTCTCTTCATCCTTTGTGGTTCATGGCTGATCTCGCTTCAACCCCGAGGCTGGATGCTGGCGACGGTCGGCTCAGGTCTGTATCTTCTCCTGGCGCTGGCAAATATTTCCCTCAACGGCAGCTCATATGGGAGATTGACATATGTTGTAATCGCCGCGATAATTTTAGTGTACTTGAATATACCGGCTACTAAACGAGTCTTTGAAACTGATGGCATGCCATAAGAGCTGATTTTATCTCAAAGGGAGGGGGCAGAGATCGCAGCCTTCGTTGTCGTGGTCGCCTCCTTCGGCCACCCTCCCGCCGCCTGCGGGTCGAGGGCGCCCTGGGATCGATCGGCCGGGGGGATCTGCGGCGTGGGCTCCGGGACGGCGGTGATGATGCGCCCGAACGGCACGACGGCGAGGATGGCGGCGGAGGCGCTGAAAAACACGAAATTGCCGTTTATTTCGTTATTTCATAAGATCCCCGAATTCGTCCGCCGTCAAGTCCGCATCTTTCAGTATGCTTTTTAGTGAATAGTGCAATAAAAAGCGAAAGAACTCGATTCGTCGGCGTTGTCAGGCTAAACCTGATCAAGAATTTTTAAGAACTCATCTTTTCCGATCTTGGCATCATGGGCTATCTGCCTCAGTAAGCCCCTGCCCAAATCTTCTCCGCTGTGAATCGGTATCACCGTGACTCTGCCATCTGGATGTTTCATCACCAGATGGCTTCCCTTCTGTCTTGCGATCTCAAACCCCAGTTTGCTCAAGGCCTTTACGACCTTCTCCGCCTTAACCGGTCTCAGCTTCGACAACCTGGACCCCCACAAACTCCCCAGGAACGATCTCTTTCTCCACCTCGAGGTAGAGTTCTATAGCCTCTTTCGCCCGTTCGATGAGATCGTCCAGGCTCTTCGCCTGGGTATGGCATCCGGGGAGAGATGGGACGGTGGCGACGTAATATCCGTCTTCGTCCCGCTCGACGAGGACGTTGAACTTTGCCTTCATCTCTCGACTATTTTGCGTCGAGATTTTAAATACTTGGTTATTTGATGAAGCCGAGCGCCTCCCATGCGGCCGAGGGCGCCCTGGGATCGATCGGCCGGGAGATCTGCGGCGTGGGTTTCGGGACGCTGGAGATGATGCGCCCAACCGGCACGACGACGGGGATGGCGGCGATGGCGCTGATATTCGCCTCGTGCCTATGGCGGGGCCGATCTCGTCCTCGATCTCCTTCGCCCGCCCGGGGTTCGCTCGGCGGTCCTCTCGATGTCGCCAGCGGCCCCTTCGGGGTTGAGGCCCAGCTCCTCCTCGGTCCTAGAAAGTGTGGCTTCGACCCGAAAGAGGCACCGGAACCTGTACTCCTCCGATCAGAGACCCTTCATCTCCGGATTTCCGTAACGAAACTCGATGGGATGAATCACCATAATCAAATTTCAAAGGAGTGATGAAACCGCGGATGAAAGGAGGTTTTGGTCGCGGGTAGCGGCAGCGGGGTGGGTTAGGCGATCGGCGTTGATGCGTAATTCATTTATCGGTTTGTAGCTGTTTTTAAGAGTTCTGATATGATTAGATTTTAATAAGAGTAATATCAAGATTATTTACTAAAGTTGGATAACTGGGCCGGTGGCTGCTATATGAAAAGAAAAGGCAGAGACATTCCAATAGGAGTATCAATCCTTGCTGGATTATTCCTCCTAATTGGATTCTTTATCGTGTTATTTAGCGTGCTCCTTAACATCATTGTTGTTATTTTAGCTGTTTTTGAAAGACCCGAGGAATATATGGGATTCCTGATAGGAGCTATTCTGGCCCTGTCTTTTTATGCTGTTATAGGCGGTATCTTCTTCCTTTGCGGTTCGTGGCTGATCTCGCTTCAGCCCCGAGGCTGGATGCTGGCCACGGTTGGGTCAGGTCTGTATCTTTTTCTGAAGCTGGCGAATATCTACCTCAGCGGGAGCTTATCTGAGGGATTGTGGCGTGCCATAATTGCAGCGATCATTTTGGTTTACCTGAATATACCTGCCACTAAACGGGCCTTTGGACGCTGAAGGGCATGTCATAAGACCGATTCTCCCCAAAAAGCGAAGGTCACATCCCTTCGCATTGCGACCGCGGCCTTCGGCCACCCTTCCGCCGCCTGCGGCCGAGGGCGCCCTGGGATCGATCGGCCGGGAGACCTGCGGCGTGGGTTTCGGGACGGCGGAGATGATGCGCCCGACCAGGTGCGACGGAGGATGAGCGGCAGTGGCGCCGATAATCGCACAGTGCCTGGGGCGGGAGCAAGATTGGTCCGGAGGGCTGCCCCGCTTTTCTCGACGGCCTCAGGGCGATCTTCGGCGTCGTTTTTATCATCGCTCTTGCGAGCCTGGTCATGGTGGTGCGGTCGGAGAATGTATGCGTGTGAGTTGCGGTGAAAACACGCTTTAGTCCACTCGCGAGACTTAGCCAAAGCTTGGACAATGGTCGTATATGTCGTGACCGATCTAGTTCTCAATTTTTAGACGTCTGCAAAGTCAAATTATGGCGGTGCGCCTAGCCGCAAGCAGCGGAGTATTCCGATAAAAGTATAACCTCAAATCTACCACATTCAGCATGATCGAGTGATACAAACACAATGTCATTTCGATCTTGGCGGGCACACAACCACAAGTTTCATATTGGGCTAAATTATTAACGCCTAATTAAATATGGGTGATGATGTAGACATTCTTATTGGGGAATCGCCTGTGAAAGGCATTATTCCACCTGAAGTGTTAGTAGGCAAAGTATTGCCCTCAATAGTTGCACTTGCATGTGGAAAGCGAAAAGACGGCTCATATAATGTAATCGGAACTGGATTTGGAATAGGGATCAGTCCCAGAGATGAGAATATAACATTGTTAGCTACTTGCACACATGTTGCTGATGAAATATATCGAATATGGGATCTCAATGAACCAGAAGGACGGAAAGAGGGACTAATTGATAATATTACACGAATTTGTGTATTTGAAGGAGGTAAATTTCTCTGGAAAAAAGTCGAAGATATGGAGCTAGGTGATATGCAATTGAATGGTATCAGTTTTTCAGAACAACATGATATCTGCATATGTAGAATACCTGGGCTTAGAATTCCAAGCCTCTCGCTTTATGATGGTAGTAATTACAGATTAGCAAGTGAAGTTTTAATTATTGGCTACCCCGTATTTGGAAATCTTCAAACCGTGTCCGTTCTACCCTATGTTCTGAAAACAATTATTAGCAGTTTGGTAACCTATCCATTTAATAGAAATGGAAAGAAGGTTTTATCTCCTAGATTAGCATTAGGGTGTATAATTGGTGGAGGATTCAGTGGCAGCCCAGTAATTTCGATAAAAGAAGGATTAGTAGTAGGAATGATAGATTATATGCCTATCGAAACTGATATAATTGATTTAAAGATAAGCAAACCGCACTGTATGGAAGGCGATATGCGTTTGGAGTACCCCGCAGGTATTACATTAGCCATTCCTTCAATGATGATGAAAGGAAGTTTAGATACTTCACTTGAATATGAGATAAACTTAAATCGTTCAGATTGACATCCATATTGGGATCCGATCAACGGGAATCATTATTTTTATTTAGATCCTATTTCAAAACAATTTGTGCCGACCTTCATCGCGAACCGAAGTTTGAGGAAGATAATGGTGATTTTTACTTCACGGGGTTTGATTGGCGAAAACCAGAAGGCAGAGCCATTTTGAAATAGAAATTTATTCAAGAGGTAGCGTTAATTGCGTCTTATATTCGCTCGTAACTTGCACGAAAGCCCCATTGCATATTTAGATTAATATTTTTATTTATAATAAGCTTGACTTTTTCAAATTAAGTAATTTACGCGCCTACCAGCCGCATCCCAAAGACATCAGCACATCAAACAGAAGAAGACACCCATTATTCGAGATATGAAAATAGAACCGAAACTTATCGATTCGGCAATCAATCGAAAATCGAGCTAAACATATACCCGAAAACTAACCACTAAAAATCTCTAACTGATCCTTCCTGAACTCACACACCCCCTCCACCGTCACCCGCTCCGGCAGGGAGCTGAATCTCGCCCTCAAGATGAGGTCCGCCAGCTCCTCGCGCATCACCTTCGATATACCGACGATGGAGGTGGTGGGCCTCGGGTTCACGTCCACGACCCGAGGGAGGTCGCCGACGACGAGGTCAATCCCGGCGTAGCCTCGCAGGTCGAGGGCCAGAGCCGCCATCTTCGCTACTTGCAGGATCTCCTCCTCCCGGTCCGAATGGTGAGGGACGATCCCGCCCACGTACTCGAAACCCGACTCGACGGAGACGAGCTGCTTGTTGACGGTCAGGGGCAGGACCCGGTCGCCTGAGGCGATGAGGCTCACGCTGAGGGCCTCGCCAGGGTGGTACTTCGTTGCAATTCTGTCGCCCAGATTCTCCGGCAGCGTTTCTACAAGCTCCATCCTTTCGGAACCGCAGCCGAACCTCGGCTTCAGGACGAAGGGGCCGTCGTCATTCGAATCGGCGATCTCGGCGACCGGAACGCCCTCCTCTTCGAAACGGTGGGTGCAGGCGAGCTTGTCTGCGCAAAGCCTCGCGGCGGCAGGGGAGCAGCCGAGGTTGATTGTGTTGCCGTCTTCAAGGAGTTCCAAAAATCCGGGCAAAAGCTCGTCGGGAGCGATCACGAGGCCCGCGGTTGCTTCTAAATATTCGAGGAGATCCTCGAAATCCTCCTCGCCCCTGATGTGAATGCCCTCTCCCGCGCCGATGGTGGGTCCGACCGTCGGATAGATGACCTGGTGGCCGAGCCGCTCGAAGCTCCTCGCAAGGGTGGAGAGCATCGCTCTACCCTCGACCAGGTAGGTTCCGGGCATGCCCGTGGCGACGGCGTACTCGGCGATCAGAATCTTCATGGAATCTCGGCGCCGCCTTAGTACTGCCTGGCGAGAAGGGCGCACCCCTCGGTATTCGCGCCGCAGACGATGCAGTGACGAGTCAGACGCTTTTCTTCAGAGCGCCACGGCTCGCCGAGGACGGCCGCGCCGACCTCGTCCTCGATCGCATGGCCGCACACCTCCGAGCCGCACCATCCGACCCGAGCAACTCCCGCCAGGGTCTGCTCTTTCGCCTCCTCGATCGTCTCGCAGTCCTTCACCTTGCTGTCGAGGAAGGCCTGGGCCTTGGCCAGCATCGCCTCTTGAAGGTCGTCGGCCTCCGCCTGGATCGTCTTCTCTAAGTCGTCCAGGGGGACGGTCAGCTTCTTTCCGTCACGCCTCGCCAGGACTGCAACACCGTTCTTGATATCCCGGGGCCCGATCTCGATCCTGATAGGAACGCCCTTCAGCTCCCACTTGTAGAACTTGGACCCGGGCCTCTCATCGCTCTCGTCGATCACAACCCTCATCCCAGCGGCCGCGAGCCTCTCTTTCAGGGCCCGGCAGACCTCCAGAGTCATCTCCTTCTCCTTGAATAGGATCGGGACTATGACGACCTGGACCGGTGCCACCGACCAGGGGAGAACGAGCCCCTTGTCGTCCCCGTGAACCGATATCAGGGCGGCGATGCACCTCTCTGAGACGCCGTAACAGGTCTGGTTTACAAACTCCTGCTCGCCCTCCGTGTTCTCGTAAGTTATCCCGTAGGTGGTGGCAAAGTTCGTCCCAAGAAGGTGAGCTGTACCTATCTGGAGCGTCCTTCCGTCCGGCATCACTGTGTCGAGGGCGATCGAGTAGTCAGATCCAGGGAACTTGTCCCAGGAAGGCCTCTTCGCAAAGAGGAAGGGTATCGCAAGACGCCGGTAAAACTCGGCATAGATCGAAAGAGCCGCCTCGACCTGCTCAGCCGCCTCCTCCCAGGTCGCGTGAACAGTGTGCGCCTCCTTGAATGAGGTGATCTCCCGCAGCCTGATGAGGGGCCTAGTGTGCTTCGTCTCGTACCTGAAGGTGTTCACGATCTGGTAGATCTTGAGCGGCAGGTCGGCGTGGCTTCTCACCCATAGCTTGAACATCGGATATATCGCCGTCTCGCTGGTAGGCCGAAGGGCCAGCTTGATGTCGAGAGGGCTGGTTCCGCCGTGAGTCACCCAGTAGACCTCGTCCTCGAAGCCCTTGATGTGCTCGGCCTCCTTCATGAACTCGGTCTCCGGGATCAGGAGGGGAAACTGGGTCTCCTGGTGGTCCGGGTCGAGCAGCTCCCTTATCAGATCGTAAACGTTCCTTCGGAGAGCAAAGCCGGAAGGGTACCAGACGCACATCCCCTTAACCGGATACCTGACGTCGATTATCTCTCCCGCCTTCAAAAGCTCGTGATACCATTCGCTGAAATTTTCTTTGCTCGGTATTTTGGACTCGGTCATTACATCACCGGCGATGATTGTGAATCTACAAAGGGTTGGACGAAGTGTTGTATGAGAACCGGAGTTATGAAGGTCTCGATCACCGCTGCGATGAACAGGAGGAGAACAACCCACCGAAGGAGCCGTATCGCAGCCTTCAATTCACCCTCCAGGTCGCCACCCCTTCCAAGGAGCGTCAAGATCATGAGGTGGCCGAGCCGAAACCCAACGCCGATGCAGACTAGAACCGTGGGAAGCTCGATTATGCCGTGGGGCAGGATCGCAACTATCACAAAAGCAGGCCCACCAACCAACATCGCCTGATGGACGACCAGTCCCACCACGAACCCGTTCATGACGACTACGACCGCCGGGACGATCCCAAAGCCCACACCCAAGAGCAGGGCCATCAAAGACGCAAAGAGGTTGTTCAGGAATATCGCCAGCATCATCTTGGGTGGACTCAGATCCAAAATCCACTGCAGCGTCTCCGCAACGTCTCCCACGTAGGCCGCCGCCAGCTCCGGATGCCGAACAGAGGCAACAACTCCGAGAGCTGCCGTCGCCAGGAATAGGTAAACGGACAGGAGTATGTATGGTCGGATGGACCTGAGGTACGCAGCGTCTTCTTTCCAGTTCAAGCGAGATCTCCTCCCCTTTCACCCTCCGACATCGTATAAGATTCTGGCGATTTTCCCAGGAGGGGCACACGATTCAAAAGTCCTGCTAGCTGGCCCAAGCCCCAGCCAGGTAGCGGGCTCCGAAGAGGACAAGAAAGGTACCGCAGAGGGCGAGGGTCTTCCTGTAGTTTGCCTCGGATAAGAGAGTCCTTCCCCGGTCCAGACTCGTCGAGACGAGGGTGTACCAGCCGAAGTCTGCACCCCAGTGGCCGATCATGAATATCATCGCGAGAACAAGCCCCTCCCGAAGCTCCGCCAAAACCAGGGCGGATCCGACGCTCAGCCACCAGACCCAGAAGTAGGGGTTTGCGACGCTGGTGAGGGCACCTGCAAGATACGGGTTTGAAGAAGCGCCCTTCGAGGATATCTTCAGGGTGGCGGTTTTGCTCCCCTTCAAAGTGAGAATGCCAAAGAGGATCAGGGCCGACCCGCCGACCACCGCGACTATGCCGGTCTGTTCCTCAGCTACCGTAGCAAGCCCCTTCACTATCAGGAGGAATATCACCACCTCGGCGAGAGCGTGACCGGCCGCCACCTTCGGCCCCATCGTCCACCCCCTCTGGAGGGATGAATTTATGGTGGCCACCAGGGTTGGGCCGGGCGCAAGCGCTCCAGTCAGCCCGATGGTGAAGGCCAAAATCAGGGTCTCGATAACCCCTTGCATATCCATCTTCCATCACTTCTATGGTATCTGAACCTTTCGACCTGGAACGGACGGATGAAATTCGGACAAATAGAGATCCAATTCTGTTTTTAATCGGTTCAGATCGTAATTTGAACGAACCACCTATGAAAACGTCTTCTTGAGTCAAAAAAGATTGAAATCTGGGAACAAAACAGGCTGAGAAGGATTATGCCAGGATAAACGTCGGAAAAGCGCAATGGACCGGTCGGGATTCGAACCCGAGGCCTCTACCATGCCAAGGTAGCGATCTACCCCTGATCTACCGGCCCTCTGAGCGGGGCATATGCAGACCTATCAAATAAAGATGTCGGTGCCCCTCGGGCCGCGATGCGACTGATAAGGCTTCGCCCACCGCTACTTCTTCAGGGTGGACTGGACCGTCTCAACCGCCGTGACGACGTTTTTTCCCCAGCGGATCCCGTTCAGGACGTCTTTGACCGTCATCTCCTCCACCTTCGGGTAGTTAAGAAGCTTCTCGTAGTCCTTCGTGACGGCGTAGTTGTAGTGGCCGTAGGCCACCGTGACGCCGTAAGTGAGGAGCTTGTGGGCCCGTCTGGATGAAGTGTAGACCGCCTGGTCGGCGTCATAGACAGCATCAGCCCCGATCTTGAAGAGCTTCAACGAGAGGTCGTAGTCGTCCAGGAGAGAGATGTCCCTGTGGCCGCCAGTCCGCCGGTACGTCTCTCTTCTCATGGCCATGTTGGAGCCGATCATGTAGCAGAAGTTGAAGGCTTTCAGAAGCTTGTAGGAGCTTCGCCATGCCCTCAGAATCTCGGTTCTGAGGTCCCTGTCCTGAAATATCACGGGCCCTGTGCTGGCCTCGTGCCACTCCAGGTTGCGGCTTACGACATCGA
The DNA here is from genome assembly GCA_013329455.1 of Methanotrichaceae archaeon. Lineage (GTDB taxonomy): Archaea > Halobacteriota > Methanosarcinia > Methanotrichales > Methanotrichaceae > Methanocrinis > Methanocrinis sp9297u. Next base: position 18,080 of record DUKF01000227.1, read on the forward strand.
GCCAGCCCCTGGGAAAAGCGGTGTCGGCATCGGTGAAGGCGATGATCCGGCCGGACGCGACCTCAGCCCCGTCCCTCCTGGCTCCGCCGATCCCGGGATGAGTCTGGACTATCACCCTGTCCGCGTACTCCTCCGCGATCTCGATGGTCCCGTCATCTGAGCCCCCATCGACTACCACGATCTCGTAGCTCTCTATGCCCATGGATTGGCATGCAAGGGACCTCAGGGTCGCCTCTATCTGCTCCTCCTCGTTCAGCGCGGGGACGATGACTGATATCATTCAACATACCTCTGACCGAATAGGTCGGATAGACCATCAGATAAAGGGCCGATGCCGCCGCCACCGCCAGGGAAAGCTGGAAGAGGCGAGCCGCTGTGAATACAAATACGAGAGAGAGAACCACAAGGCCGACCAGCATCAAGAGGCCGTTCTTCTGTCCGATCCTCGTCACAGTGGTGGTGGTCGACCCCAGATCCTCTGCATAATCCACGATCTGATGGGCTATCAGGGCTTCGCAGCCGACTATAAAGAAGATCAAAGATATCAAGATTATCCCTCTAGAGGGGTCACCCCCGCAGAGCAGAAATCCGGAGATGAAGGGCAGCGCCCCAAACATCAAGCCGTGGCTGACCGTGTCCAAGAGGTAACGCTCCTTGAGCCGGACGTGGCTTGCGGAATAGGCGGTCAAGAGCAGCAAGTTGATCACGACGAACAAGGCGCCCGTCAGGTCCAAGCTGATGGAGAGGACCAGGGAGATCGAGACCAGCGCGAACATGAGCAGCATGACACCCCTCTCATCGACCTTTCCCGCGGCCATGGGGTTTGTTCCAGACTCCACCTTGCGGCGGTGTTGCCTGTCGATCTCGGCATCGAAGTAGTTGTTAACGACGAATGCGTAGCTTATGATGCAGATATATGCGATCAAGACAAGCAGCGTCTGACCTGGGCCACCTCCGGCCAGAAAGGCCCCCGCCAGCGGAAATAATGGATAGAACTTGATCCAGTCTTTGATGCGAAGCATTCTCAGATAATCGATCATCTTTTGTCTCTCTCCCCGGTTGAGAGGACTGAATTCTTGTACACCCTTATCTACCTTTTCGAATCCTGATGCTGCATCTTGGGAGCGCGCTCCAGATATCTCATCGGGATATTTGGGTTCCCATCTTTTCCTGGTTAAATTTTTATAGATCGTTCATCTAAAATGTGTTCGAGATCATGAGATTATCGTCTTTCCTTCTGGTCTGTTTTGTGATCCTGCTCGCCACAGCCTTCGCCGGGGCGGAGGACGAGGACTACCTGGAGGTCATCGGATCTGCCGGGACCATGACCGGAGCCAACTACTCCGAGTACGGGTCGGCCTTCGAAGAGTTCGTGGCCAACGCTCCTGGAGAACGAAACCTATCTTCCTATCCAGACTACCTAGTCGACTTTCTGGAGGAAAGCCCAGAGCCGCCGGTGACGAACTACAGCCTCTACTCTCCAGCCTTCGAGAGTTTCATGAACCTGAGCACAGATGGTCATCTGAACCTCTCATCATACCCGGATTATCTAAGTCAGTTTCTGAACCAGACCCCCGAAACGGTGAGAACGAACTACAGCCTCTACTCTCCAGCCTTTGAGAATTTCATGAACCTGAGTGCCGAAAAGCGTCTGAACCACTCACCATACCCGGATTATCTGGGCTGGTTTTTAACAGATAGCCCCGAGACGGCGAAGACGAAACAAACCGAATAATAGGACAAATAGGACACTCACAGGCACTTGGTTTGAGACTTCAGCACCCGTCATGTCAGAATTATATAAAATTATTTTGCGGCCTCAAAAATGCTTCGTTTGATGAGATCACTGACAGTTCCATCGGCCTTCAATCTCGTCTTCAGTCGTTCTTTTCTCTCAGGGCTTCAATCCTCGATCTTATCCGGTCCAGCCTCTCTTCGATTGCGAGAATCTCCCGCTCCAGGAGGCTGATCTGGTCGTCTCTGGCAATATGCCCTGCCGATCCTTCCTCCTGGTTCCGCTCTCGGGCATATCCAATGTCTGCGGCCCCCTCTCTGAGGACGTAGCTTCCCCCACCGATCCTTATTCCCAGGCCGTACACCAGGGCGGATGCAACCTTCTTTCTCCCACTCCGTAGGTCGTTCCAGAAGGCCTTGCGAGATACGCCGACATAGATGGCAGCCTCCTGCTGCTGCAGCTCCAAAAGGTCGACGAGGCGAATCGCCTCCAGCTCTTCGAGGGTCAGGTTGACATCCTCCCCACTCGTTGCCCCCTCCGGATCAAACCGCCTCTTTTCGGGGATCTCTGAGATCCATCGCTGGCCGCGACGTCTGCCTCTGCCGGGACTCATGAAATGGTCGTATCTGGGACTTTATATTTGAAGTTTGTCAGGATCTTACAGAAATCTTTAAATATTAGATCTCATAAGAGACTTAATAGGACGTGTTCGTCGAAGAGCACCGCGACCGTCCTCAAACTGTCGAATGAGGTGAATAAAAGATGCCAGGTGGAGACAGAACGGGTCCTGCAGGATTTGGATCCAGAACCGGAAGGAGCATGGGATACTGTTCGGGGTTTGATGCCCCAGGATACTTCAATGCAGGCTTTGGCAGGCCCTTTGGCGCTGGCAGAGGCAGAGGCGGCGGTCGAGGTAGAGGTGGCGGCCAAGGCAGAGGTTTGCAATTCTGGCCCAGGTCGCAGGGTGCCGTCTTTGGACCCAGCCAGCCAGTGGCCCCTTCTCCCGAAGTGGAGATGGCTGACCTGGTGGAGATGGCTGAAAGCCTAGAAGCCCAACTGAAAAACATAAAGGCCAGGATGGAGGAGATGAGATCCGAAAAGTGACATCTTCCCGGCAACTCCTCCTTACAAGGCCCCTATTTCCGCGTTTTTTTCACTCGACTTTACGATCTCTTTGGCACCATATCGATCATATCCCATATCTTTTCCATGTCCAGATACTTCTCGGTGGCAGAAGCCAGCTCATCGTACCCTTCGCCTGCGAGGGCCGATCTTCGGATCAGGTTCTTCCTTGCGTAGAGGTAATCCAAAAAGGCGTCTTTGAAGTTCTCGTTCTGGAAGATACCGTGAAGGTAAGTTCCTATGACGAGCCCCTCGCCACCAACGGCGCCGTCGTCCCCGAAGGCGGGGGGATCCTGGGAGGTCGTCTGGCCCATGTGAATCTCGTAACCCCAGACCTTATCCCCCTTTATCGGCCCAAGGATCGGGCCGTCTCCGGTCACGGTCTTCTCCACCTGGACGGTCCTTTTCTCGTACCGATCGAACCGTGTCTCTAAGTCCAAGAGGCCCAGGCCGGGTATCGAGTCGGTGGTGTTCTCGATCCCCAGATCGACGATGTTCCTTCCCAGGATCTGGTAGCCGCCGCAGATCCCAAGGACCGGAACGCCCTCGTCTCGAAGGGCCAGAATCTCCCGATCGGTCCCCCTCGTCCTCATATCCTCGAGGTCTGAGACGGTGTTCTTGGTTCCGGGGATTATGACGGCATCTGGCCTACCAAGAGGCTGGCCGGGGCTGACGTACCGGACCCTCGCCTCCCGCTCCAGGGGTTCAAAGTCCGTAAAGTTCGATATTCTCGTAAGCCTGATTACGGCGATCTCGACCCCCTTGCCCCCCTCGCCACCGCCCCTCTTGTCGCCCAGGGAGACGGAATCCTCGCTAGGCAGGTTGAGGTCGAGATAGGGCATGACGCCGAGGACCGGTACATCGGTCAGCTTCTCCAGCATGTCGAGACCGGGCTCGAGAATCGCCGGATCGCCCCGGAACTTGTTGATCACAAGGCCCTTTACGAGGGGCCTGATATCGGGCGGAAGAAGCTTTATCGTCCCGTAGAGGCTCGCAAAGACCCCGCCCCTCTCGATATCGCCCACAAGGATTATGGGTGCCTGGAGCTTTGATGCGACGTAGATGTTGGCGATGTCCCGATCGTAGAGGTTGATCTCGGCACCCCCGCCAGCGCCCTCGACGACGATGTAGTCAAACTTGTGCTCAAGCTCCTCGAGGGCCCAGTCCACTACCACCTTCATCTCCTCGATCCCCTGGTAGTACTCCTCGGCGGACTTGTCGGCTATGGGCACGCCGAAGACGATCACCTGGCTGGTCCGATCGCCCTTCGGCTTGAGGAGGATCGGGTTCATGATCTCCGTCGGCTCGACCCCTGCAGCCCAGGCCTGGACCGCCTGGGCGATCCCCATCTCCTTTCCCTCGGAGGTGACCCAAGAGTTGAGGCTCATGTTCTGGGACTTGAAGGGGGCGACCTTCAGACCCCGGTTTTTGATGATTCTGCATAGGGCTGCAACGATAGTGCTCTTTCCGGAGTGGGAGGTGGTTCCGAGGACCACGATGAATCTGGTCATGTCCTTCCCAGAGGGGATGTGCAAGTTTATTTGTCTTTTGGAAGGAGGGGTTTTGTGGATTAAAAGAGGGGCAGCATCGTATGATTTGGTACATTATTTAATTTAAAAAACAATTTAAGAAAAAAATAATATAGTAATGCGCCCGATGGGCACATGACTTCCTTATACAAGCCGTTGGCACGGTTAATCGATGGCTTTGGGACTGCCCCTTTTCCGCCAAGCCCAATTTATCTCCGGGTCAACCTGGTACTTCTTTATAAAATCTACCCGGCAGAAGGCGCGTCCCTTGTAGTCCTTCCAACCGTCTGGCGTGCGCCCTGTTGGAAGCTTTCTCTCTGAACCGGTGAAAGGTATGCACGCAAGCCACGTCTTCTGCACTTCCTCCGCGATTTTTTCCGGGTTGTTAACGAACCCGCAATTACCGCAGATCAAGGTCACTTTCTTCCCCTTTTCTATCGCATTCTCAATCAGTTCTCGATCGATCAAATTTTCTGCTTCACAGTCCATGTTTTTGCAATGCCAAGAAATTGTTTCTCCGCTCATAACATCACCGTTTCAAACTCCCGGGTCTTGGTTAGCAGGGGTTCCATCCCAGAGGGGTCCGGGGTCTGTAGCCTATGAAGGCGATCCGCCTTCCATCGATCTCTTTGATCCCGCTCCCGTCCAGACAGCCCTCAGGTTCTTCGGCCTTATCAGGCACACCGATGACAGTTCCCACGATAATCAATTCTTCCTCGTCCTCTCGAATGACCTCGCCAAAAGTCTCCAGCTCGCCCTCGGTACCGTCGGAGAGAACTTCACTGATGGTACTTTCGCCATCGCTCACGCTGCCAGTAGTGCCGTCTGGCAAAGTGAGTTTGGTTGAAGGGATGCTCTTTACGAACTTCTTAGGCTCGCCCACCAAGAATACCTCTGTCTCTGACACCGTCACGTCTATCCGTCCGGTCTCGCTGGCCATATCGACAGATTCCAGCTTTTCCATCATGCTCTCCGGATCGAAACTGCTCGGACTGTCTACCATTTTGCCGTCATCTACAAGATTTGATTTCAGGTTGAAGCTGCCTAATATTTCGGTCTCCGCAATTTCGTTCCGAGTTTTGCCGTCGCTCGAATCTGTTATCCCTTCCGAGAGGGTTGCGCTCTTCGACTCAATCATGAAGTCTGTCGAGACCTGGTTCTCAGACTGGGTTATGATGCTCACCGAGCTTATATCCGAATCTGCGTACACCGATATGAAGTGCTCTAGGCCGTCTGGGCTGTTCATTTGGGCATAGTAATGGTTGGTCCTACCCGACAGGTTGCTCCTAAGACCGTACTCTGATTCTAGGGTCGTCGCACTTTTCTGCAGGTTCAGATTCCTGATGTAGTTCTGGTCTCCGGTCCCGTTGATCTGGTCCTTTGCTGCATCGGTGTTCGTTCGAGCGAAGAGGTTTCCATCACCCTCAACTTCGATTTTTTCGTTGAATTGAAAGGCGACCGCGGCCCCACAGATCGCCATCAACGATATTAATATTAAGATTCTCCGACTCATAATAACTCCCTGCAACTTCTTTTTTCTCCTCCCTCTCACCCTCTGCAGTTCCAAAGCACGATTGGCTAGCGTTATCGCGTCTTACTGGATGTCCCACCCCAAGATCTGTTGGGTAATTTTCAATCCAATCCCTTCAAACTATATAGTTTTATTGTCCGGGTCCATCAACCTTTGATACGACGTTGATCTGAAGAATACAATTTAAGATAAGGTCAATCACCCTTTGAGAAAAAGTATGAATAATTTACAGAGTTTTATCGAAGCGTTTTGTTCCCATCCCAACGCCAAAAAGAGAAATAAATTGGTCCAGTTGAGGCCCGAGTTATTCCGACATCCTTCGGGGAGGATGCCCTCGACCATTCGTCCAGCTTTCACATCATTTGTGTCCACGAATCTCCCTTCGACTTGAGGAGGATCAGATCCATGAGCCCCGTCAGCTCGACCCCTGCGACCTGGGACTGGACCGCCTCGGCGATCCCCATATCCCTTCCCTCAGAGATGATCGGGGAGCTGAGGCTCATCTTCATGGACTCGAAGAGGGCGACATCGAGGCCTCGATTTTTAAAGATCCTGCATAAGGCGACCTATGTACTTATTCTTAAGTACGTTAAGGTTATCAATTCTCTTCCTGATGGCATGAATTACACGGCTACCACAGAATCAAAGATCACAACACTCGAGGAAAATAAGTTCTACGTGATAACCGATTAAATAGACCAAATATTCCAGCAAATTTAGACCAATTAAGTCAATAACGGCATTTACAGCAAGCGATATGGGAAAGAATTAAAAGCGAACATGCTAATTGTCAATACTTAAGCATAAGTTGTCTAGCGAACGCACTGGAGGGGGTTGTAACAGAATGCCCTTGGCACCACCAGACAACGCTTAACCTCGGGTCAGATAACACTCCTCATTGGAGAACGACTGCCAGAATACTTTTTCAAAGTTCCCCAGCCGCCTCCTCCAGCTTCGAGGTGCATAGATCCATCAGATCTGCAGCCGCCGTCACCTTCTCGGCCGCACGGGGACTTGTGGCCTCGATCTCCTTTGCCCTTTCCCGGAAGCTCTTACTGTGGCTCTTGTTGTGCTCGATCCAGTGCTCCATCAGGTGCTCGATCTCGTGCTTGTGCAATTTTTTCGCCTCCAACTCGAACTCCAACCGCGCTCAGGCTACAAATCCCGTTTGTCGTTTTATGGATTAATAACTTCTGCTTATCATGTAGTCGGCCAGCTCCAGCAGAAGGGCTTTGGCGTCGGAATCGTCCAGAACGTCGAGGGCCTCTTTCCCCTCACGCACGAGGCTCACGGCCTTGGACCGGGCGTAGCCTATCGACCCGCTGGCTCTGAGGACTTCGAGGGCGGCCTCGATCTCCTCGGAGGTCGCGTTCTTCTTGCCGAAGATCTCAACTTTGGCGCCGCTCTCCATGGCGTGGATCATGATCAGGGTCTTCTTCCCCTCAGCGAGGTCCCCGCCCCTCGGCTTTCCGAGCACTTCCATCGGGGCGGTGAGGTCAAGGACGTCGTCCTGGATCTGAAAGGCCATCCCCACCAGGCGGCCGAACCTCTCGAGCCCCTCGGCTTGCTGTGCTGGTGCGCCGCTGAGGCGGGCGCCCATCCAGGCAGAAGCCCCATAGAGGACCCCCGTCTTCTTCTCGATCATCTCGAGGTACTCGTCCTCGCTGACCTGGTCCCTCCTCTAAAACTCCATGTCCAACCACTGCCCCTCGCAGATGGCGGCGCAAGTTCCGGCCAGCATCTTCACCGATGCGACCATGTCCTCGGGACTGGGAACATCAGCGGCCGCCAGGATCTCGAAAGCCTTGGAATAGAGGGTGTCCCCGGCCAAGATCGCCCCGGCCTCGTCCCACTTCACGTGGACCGCGGGCCTTCCCCGCCTGGTCTCGGCGTTGTCCATTATGTCGTCGTGGATCAGGGTGAAGTTATGGACCAGCTCTATCGACACGGCAGCCGGGACGACGACCTTCGGATCCCCCCCCACAGCCTCAGCAGCCATGAGAAGCATGCTCGGACGCAGCCTTTTTCCCCCAGCATCCACCAGATGCCTTCCGGCCTCGTAGAGCTCCTTCGGATGAACCACCGGCAAGAGATCCCCGATGGCCCCGGATATCATATCAGCGCGCCTCGTCAGCTCCTCGTCAAGCATCACCATCTTTTATCACGCCTCCTCCTTTTCCCCCATTCAGGGGAGGACCAGCTGCTGACCGTTCCTCATTATGTGGAAGGTGTAGCCGAGCTCGTAGCCCGTATCCTCGGCCATGGAGAGGTACTTGCCGTGACTCTCGAAGGTTCCGTGGCTGGGTATCACGTGCTCCGGATTTATCATCCTCAAAAGCTCCCAGTGGTCCTCGACGCAGGCGTGTCCCGAGACGTGGATGTTGTCGTAAACACTCGCGCCCCTCATCTTCAGCTTCGTCTCCACGATGTGGCGGCTGGCCTTGTTGAGCGGCTGAGGTATGATCCCGGCACTGAAGACGACCTTGTCACCAGACTCGAGCTGATAATCGGTATCGCCGCTGGCAACCCGGCTCAAGACGGCGCCAGGTTCGCCCTGGTGGCCGGTCATGATCGGGAGGTACTTGTCCTTTCCCTCCTGCATCATCCTCTTGAAGAACTTGTCGACGCTCTTTCTCCTGCCGTACACCGGGAGGTTGTCGTCGGACTTGGGTGCGTACCCAACTCTCTTCGCTGTTCCCCAGTACTTCTCCATCGATCTGCCCAAAAGGACCGGCTTTCTTCCCATCTCATGGGCAGCCTCAATTATCGCCCTGATTCTGGCTATGTGGGACGAGAAGGTGGTCACCAAAACCCCCGACTTCGTCTCTTCAGTCCCCATCAGAACGTCCCAGACGAGGTCCTTTGCTATCTGCTCCGACGGGGTCTTTCCTGATACTCCAGCGTTGGTGGTCTCAGTTATCAGAGCCAAAACCCCCTCCTTCTCCAGCTTTTTCAACCTGGCAAAGTCAGGAGGCGGCCCCAGGGTCGGATTTCTGTCCATCTTGAAGTCGTTGGCGTAGAGGATCACCCCTTTGGGGGTGTGAATGGCTGCGAAGACGCAGTCGACTATGCTGTGCTGAACCCTAATGAACTCCAGCTCGATGTCAGGCGCTATCTGCCTGCTCTTGCCGGCGTTCATGGTTATGACCTCGTTCTTCGTCCCATGAAGCCTCTCAGACTCGAACTCCTGTCTGATCAAATCTGCGGTAAAAGGGGTTCCGAAGATGGGTGCCCTGTACTTGTGAGCAAGCTTTGAGATCGCACCTATGTGGTCCAAATGGCCGTGAGTGCAGGCTATCGCCCTCACCCTCCCGTCCACGTCCTTCATGATGCTGTCGTTGGGGATCGCCCCCATGGATATCAGCTCGGAGGGGCGGAGCCTCTCTACGTCTGTATCCTCGTGTATCTGAACTCTGTCCAATCGGAGACCCATGTCCATTATCACTATGTCATGACCGATTTTGATCGCGGTCATGTTCCGTCCTATCTCTTCGTAGCCTCCGATCGCTACAATTCCAATATCCTTCATCTCGACATCTCTCTGTGAATCGCAAACTTTTTCGTGTCAAACCCTCTCTGCTCCAGGATCTCTCTCGTCCTTCCAAAAACGATGATCCGCGCAGACCGAAGGTCCGATATGTCCTTCGAGGCGGTCAGGAACATGGCTGTCCTGAAGGCTCTCTTGTAACCTCTGAGAGCCTCAGCCACCTCGGAAGATTCTTTCGTTGCAGGGGCCAGGAATGGCAGAGCTGCCCCAGCCAAACTCGCACCCAGGGCGATGCTCTTTGCCACATCGATCCCGCTTCGAACCCCTCCGGAGGATATGACCTTCGCCCCGGCAGAGGCGCATTCCACAACGCTCACTGGCGTTGGAACCCCCCAGTTCAAGAATAACCTTCCCATAATGGCGGACTCCGGATCCCCCCGTTCCTCCGCACGGTAGGCCTCGACCCCAGACCAGCTGGTCCCGCCCAAGCCCCCAACGTCGATTATCTCCACTCCCGCCCCCATAAGGGCCAAGGCATCCTCTCCAGATATCCCGGCCCCCGTCTCTTTGGCGATGATCGGAACACTCCTGTCGGAGGCAGACCTGATCGCCTCGATCGCCCCCCGACCTTCGGTCTCCCCCTCCGGCTGGATGCTCTCCTGGAGAAAGTTCAGGTGGACCGCTATGGCATCGGCATCGATCATCTCCGCCAGCCGGTCGACGACTTCGGGACCTTCCCTCTGGAGCTGCACCGCCCCGATGTTTCCGACGATCGGAATTTTCGGTGCTGCATCCCTCACCGCCGAGAAGGTCTCCTCGACCTCTGGGCTTTCGAGAGCAGCCCTCTGGGACCCGACGCCCATGGCCACCCCCACCTCCTGGGCAGCGAGGGCCAAATTCACGTTGATCTCCTTGGTGTCGGGGTGTCCCCCCGTCATCCCGGAGATCATCAAGGGAATGGCGAGATCCTTCCCCAGAAATTGGCACCTTGTATCTATCTCATCAGCGTCGATGCCCGGCAAGGCTCTGTGGACTAAAGCGAGGTCGTCGAAGGGCCTGCACCTCCCCTCTACTTTCTTTTCCAGACAGATCCTTATGTGGTCGAGCTTTCTCTTGCCTGTGGTCATATTCTACCCTCCACCAGGGTTCCCACTCTCTCGCCCATCAAGATCCTCTCGATCTGACCCGCCTTTTCGGCGTTGAATATCTGGGACTCGACGCCCTGATCGGCCAAATCCAAGAGCTCCTCGAGTTTTCCCCTCATGCCGCCGGTGACGTCCACCCCGGCCGACGCTCCCAGCTCCGAGCCGATTTTTGGAAGGGCCTCTCGCCTCACCTCGGCCAGGACCTCACCTCTGAAGATTACACCGTCAACGGCCGTTCCCAGGGCCACGATTTCTGGCTTGAGGGTCCTCGCCAAATGGGATACGAGCTGGTCGCCAGAGACGATCCCAGCGCCTATTGACCTGTCCATGGCGACGTCGCCGTGGAGGACCGGGACGAGACCATTATTCACCATCTCGATGACGGGTTCGGTTTCCATGGCATCTATCCTCCCATCTCTCAGAAGGGTGCAGCTCAGAGGGTGGACAGGGACCGGGCGTGACCCCGCCCTTCTGAGGCTCTCGACCACGAGATCGTTCAGCCTGACTACCGACCTATGAGTCTCCAGGACCCCTTCGGGGCTGAACCTCTCGGCGAGGTTGTACTTTTTCGCGTGGATGTGGCCGAAGGACCCCGCACCGTGTACCAGTATTAGACCAGACCCGTGCCTGGCGATCTCGGTTGCGATCCTCTCGATCTCTTCCATCCTCGCCGATTCCAGCCTTGTCTTGTCGGTCAGGACGCTCCCGCCGATCTTCAGAATTTTGATCTCGGTCATCTTTCGTCCATGGGATCTTCGAGCCTCAGCCCCTGGCATCCCGTGACCACGGAGAAAGGCTCACCCCTCGCCTGGGTTATGGCGGTCATCACCCTCAGAACGTCCTCGGGATCTGTTCGCGGCAGGGCTATCATGCATCCTCCTCCGCCCGCACCTGTCAGCTTTGCGCCAAAAGCTCGGCCTGCGCCCCGGGAGGCGTAGACCAGCTCGGAGAGCTCCCGGGTCCCGACACCGATCGACTCTAGAAGGCCGTGGTTAGCGTTCAATAGCCCCCCCAGATCTTCCAGACGTCTCTCTCTGATGCAGTCCGGCGCACGCTTCGATATCTTTCCTATCGCCCGGAATATGGGATCGACGATCTCTGGATATTTGGCCCTGAAGCTCTGAACCTTCTCGACCTCGGCCCGGGTGTCGTGAGGTCTGCCCGAAAACCCCACAACCAGTTTGATCTCTGGAAGATCGATCGACCTTGCCGACCCTTCGACGAGCTGATACCCGCCAAAGGTGGCAAGAGCGGTGTCTGTGGGCGAGCCGTGCCCCTCCTGGACGGACTTCTCTATCTTGTGGGCCTCTTTTGCGATCTCGTCCGCAGACAAATCCAGCTCCAGGTGACGGCTCAAGGCCCCAAGAGTGGCGACGATAACGGAAGCTGAGGACCCAAGGCCCGAGGCCGGAGGTATCTCCGACTCCACGGTGATCCTGAGATCTCTTGCCCCAAATTCTTTCAAAACTGCGGAAACGTACCTTGTAGCATGAACGGCGCCTTCGCTGACATCTTTCGTCAGAACCGCGCCGGTTAGGGGGTCCAAAGTTATCCCCTCCAGTGTCATCCAAAGGTCCGGGGCTGATATCTCAAGCCTTCCCGGCAAGTCCTCGATGCTGGCCCGAACCCTCAGATCCACCGCCGCGCCCAAAGCGGATGCTCCGGAGACAACGGCGTGTTCCCCAAAGAGGATCACCTTGCCGGGAGCAGTGGCGGATGTCAGATTTTCGCCTCCTAGACGAAAGCTATCGCCCCGTAACCCACCACCTGGCTGAAATCTCCGATGACGTCGCCGCTGGTGGAGTAGCGGAGAAGCTTGCCACTCTGTGCGCCCAGGATCTTGGAAGCCGTTATGGTGGCCGAGATAGGGCCATACCCGCAGGCTGTGATGTTCAGGCTGTAGACCGTCTTGTAAACGCCGGCGACGTCCATTCTCAGAATCGCCTCGATCACCTGAGCGTCCTTCCTTCTCGCCTCTTCCTGGGGCTCGTAATGGGTGAAGTCACTGCTGGCGATGATGGTGCAGTCTCTCCCAAGGCTCTTGGCGGCCTCGCCCACAGCCTCGCCCACCTCAATCGCCGTCTCTTCATCCTGCAGGCCCATGCATATCGGGAGGATCTTGAAGCCTTCAAACCTGACTTGCAGAAACGGTATCTGGACCTCTAGGGAGTGTTCGTAGAGGTGGGCAGACTCGTCCACCTCAATTATGCTGCCCATCAGCGCATCGGCCAGCTCAAGGTCGCATTCTGCAACGCCCAAAGGCGTCATCCACGAGTCCCTGGAAAGAGCGACGGGAAGACCGAGGCCGTGGTGGTTCGGCCCGATCAGAACGTAGGTCTCTCTTTTCGGGAGCCTTGCATAGACCTCTGCAGCCACTCCCCCAGAGTAGATGTAGCCGGCGTGGGGAACGACTGCTCCTCGAATAGGGAGGGTCTCTACGCCAACAGCATCGCTGAAGGCCACCTTCAGCTCCTCGTTCAGGTCCTCGGGGTGGCGGGGGTAGAACTGGCCAGCCACTGCTGGGCTTCTCATCGAATTAAAACTCCATCTCGAAGTCTGAAACCGAGTATCTGAACCGATCTTCCTCTCCCCTCTCCTTGAGCATCTCTTTGGCCAGGAGCCAGTAGATCAGAGTCAGGGCCTTTCGGCCTTTGTTGTTGGTGGGGATCACCAGATCGACGTTTGATGTCAGGTTGTTGGTATCGCAGAGGGCTACGACCGGAATTCCGACGTCGATAGCCTCGTTTATCGCCTGGTTGTCGCCGCTGGGGTCTGTGACCACCACAACGTCCGGCTCGACGTAGTCGTAGAAGTTGGGGTTGGTCAGGGTGTTGGGTATGAACCGCCCAACTACCGCCTTTGCTCCGACCGACTTGGAGAACATGGTCGCAGGACGCTGGCCGTACTGCCTCGCCGAGACAACCAGTATCTTGCTGGGGTCGTACTTGGCCAGGAACTTGGCTGCGAGCCTTATCCTCTTGTCAGTTGCCTGGACGTCGAGCACGTAGAGGCCGTCAGTGCGGACCCTGTATATGTAACCCTTCATGCTCTTCGTCTTTTGCTGCGTGCCTATGTGTATGCCTGCTGCAAGATACTCATCTATGGGAATAAGAGTTTCGTATTCTTCCGTTGGCGTTATCACTTCATCTTCCAAAAACTTCACCTACCTAGAGGTTCTACGATCCCGTTTAACGGTTATGGGAATGAATCCCAATCTCATCTCTTCAAGAGCAATTTCGAGGGGGTCTATGGACTCGGTCTTGATTAATACCGGGGCGCCCATCAAAACCTGTAAAGCTCGAGCCCCCACTATTCTGGCGCGTTCATATCGCGTATATTCTTCCGTCCTCGAATCCGTCAAGTGGCCACCTCAAAAGAAATGTTAATGGTGGGGTTGCTGAGATTCGAACTCAGGTTACGGCGTCCCGAACGCCGAGGGATGGACCAGGCTACCCCACAACCCCATACCTTCTACTGATACCGCCGAAGCACGTCAACGATCTCCACGTGGGTCAAGAGCATGCGACGGCAGCAATAGCTTTCGATGCCCAGATCGTCCATTACCTTCCCCGGTGGCTCAGACTTGGTGCGCTCCTTGTACTCCTCCCATACATCAGAAACGACGTTTCCACATGTGAAACATCTAACAGGAATCAAGCAAACTCACCTGTAAGACTTCTGATATTTGCCTCTTGCACCGGGGCCGCCGACCTTCTTGCGCTCTTTCTGCCGGTGGTCGTTGACCAGGAGAGATCTGTCGTACTCCATGTAGGCCTCTTTCAGGGCGGTGTCGCCGGTCCACTCCACGATCCCACGAGCGATGGCGGTCCGGATGGCGGCAGCCTGACCCATGAATCCGCCTCCGCGAACTTTGACGTTGATGTCAAGCCCCAACACTTTGTCCTGGGCTAGCATCACCGACTCCATGATCTTCTGTCTGACGAGCTCAGGCTCATAGATCTCCAGGGGTTTGCTGTTGATCCTGACCCTGCCCTTTCCTTCGGTCAAGGTGGCCCTGGCGATCGCCGTTCTGTTTTTACCCGACGAGTTGGTTATCTTCATGTTGACCCTCTTAGAATTTGGATCCGAATTTTCGGCTTACGTCGCCAAGTTCCACGTATTTGGCCGTACTCAGCCGCGTCATCTTCGCGGCCTGTGGCCGCTCGATCTTCATGCCCTCGAACTCCAAAGGAACTCCTACGTAGATCCGGAGCCTGGACATGGCGTCGCGACCGCGCTTCGTCTTGTGGGGGAGCATCCCGCGAACCGTCCTCTTCATTATCCTCTCGGGCCGCTTGGGAAAGTGAGGTCCTTTTTCGGTGGAGCCTTTGTTGCTCATCTCCTCGTACTCCCTATAAACGCTCTCCCTTCGACCTGAGATTATGGCCTTCTCGGCGTTGACGATGTTGATCTCCTCTCCTGCGAGAAGCTCGGTTGCGGCAAGGCTTGCCAGACGTCCCAGGATCATCCCAGATGCGTCGATAATCATCAGATCACCTTAAAATAATTATGCCGGACCCCTTAGGGTGCTTTTCGGCCAGCTCTTTTATCTTGAGACATTCGCCACCGGCCGACTTTATCTTGGATGCGGCCTGTTCGCTGAATTGGAGCGCGGCAACGGTCACCTTGTGATCGATGTCTCCCGCCCCAAGCACCTTTCCCGTTACGAGAACCAGGTCGTCGGGGGTGGTGTGCCTGTTTATCTTGCTGACGTTTACTGCAGCGTAGTTTCGCCTGGGCTTCTCGAGCCTGCAGGCGACATCGCGCCAGATCGCCGCCCCATCTTCCCGGGTGGCGGCCTTGAGATCGTCGATAAGAGCGACCAATCTTGGATTTGTCTTCCTTACTATCTTCATCCTAATCCTCCGCATAGCCTCCTCAACGGAGACCGACTCACGCGCCAAGGCGCGTTCAGACCGTCTAGTCCATGCGCCAGAGAGGGTGCGAGCTTGCGCTCCCTCTGCGGATCGCTACAACCACCTGATTAACAGTATTTAAGGGTTTTCACATCCTGGAACGCCGGAACGGGCTGCGGATCAGGGATGGTGGCAGTTGAGATGACGATACCGAAAATCTTTTATCAGTCGGTTGTAGGGACTTCTACCGAAAATGGTCGACAGTCTTCTGGTGATATCGGTAGTGGGAGGCTTTCTCCTTGGGATCTGCAGCGGCCTTGCCCCCGGGCTTCACACCAACAACTTTGCGGCCCTGCTGCTGGCCCTGTCGCCTGCCTTCCTCGACCTGGGGCTCGATCCCTTCGATTTAGCGGCGGCGATTTTGGCGGCGAGCGTCGCCCACACCTTTCTGGACATAGTACCCTCGATATTTATAGGCGCTCCCGACGCCGATACGGCCCTCGCCGTCCTTCCCGGCCACGAGATGATGCTCGACGGAAGGGGGATCGAGGCCATCAGGCTCTCGGCTCTTGGGAGCGCGTCCTCCGTCATCGTGGCCCTGGTGCTGATCGTTCCGCTCTCCCTTCTCTTCAGCAGCTTTTACGACACTTTCATGAGCCATATCGGCCTGATCCTCCTTTCGATAGCAGCCCTCATGATCCTGACGGAGAGGGGCCGGGTGATCGAGGGTCAGGGGTCTTTAGTCCACCTCAAGTACAAGTTTTTCGCTCTCGCCCTCTTTTTGACGAGCGGCTACCTGGGCCTATTCGCCTTCGGGCACCAGGGTCTTGCCCTCTCGCCCCTGGGCTTCCAGACGGAGGTGCTCCTACCGCTTCTCGGCGGTCTCTTTGGAGCCTCGATGCTTTTGATAAGCCTAGCCTCCAAGGCAGAGATCCCGGAACAGAGGGATACGGAGTTCGACCTTCCGGCGAGAACGATCGCAAGGTCGGCCTTTCTCGGAGGGCTCGCGGGGTCGGTGGTGGCGTGGGTTCCAGGGGTGACCCCAGCCGTTGCCACCGTCGTCACCAGGCTAGGGTCCGAGGGGTCAGACCGAGAGTTTCTCGTCTCCGTATCCGGGGTGAACACCGCAAACTCCCTTTTCACCCTGGTGGCGCTGCTCGTCGTGGGCAGGCCGCGCAGCGGAGCTGCCATCGCCATAGAAGAGCTGGTGGCCCTGGACGGCAACCTGCTCCTGGTCATGGTGACGATTGTTCTCGGGGTTTCGATCCTCTCCTACATCGCCACCATCAGGGCCGGAAGGGTTGCTGCAAAAGTAGTGAGAAATCTGAACTACAGGAGGCTCTGCATCAGTGTGCTGGCCTTTTTGACAGCGATGACATTCGGCTTCACGGGCCTCTTCGGGCTATTCCTATATTTCGTCTCGACGGTGGTCGGGCTTGTGGCGCCCTTCGCCGGGATCAGAAAGACTCACGCCATGGGCGTTCTGATGCTGCCGCTCCTGGCGTATTACCTATGAGCTGCCACCCTTCTGACCGCTTCTGACAGACCTTCCGCCACCCCTTGTCAAAAACCCGGATCCGCTCTGCAGCTCTAAAGAGTCTAAAAAGAGTCCTCGATCTGGCTGACCGATATCGAGGCCATGCCAAGCTCCCGGAGGTGGTGGGCCATCATGTTCGCCCTCTTCCCCTCGGGGTGATATATCAAAGCGGCCTTGGGGGAGATTTTCTCCATCATCCTCATGAGCCCCTTGAAGTCGAGGTGGTCGCTGAGCCTGATCTGGGTGTAGGGAAGATCGTTCCTCCCGGTGAGGACGTACTTTCTCTTCGACTTCACATGATAGAGGTCCCTGGGCGTGACGACGTTCAGGTCGGTCCCGTTCTCCTCGACCGGGGTGTAGGGGCCAGAGCCCGGCATCAGCTCCCGGGTGAGGGCCAGGCTCTTTGGGCCCATCCCTATCTCCTCTTTGTAGCCGAGCGCCCTGATGAGAGAGACTGCCCTCTGGGCCTTGCCGAAGGCGTAGGCACCGAAGGTGGCGCCGGAGTCGACGGCGTCGCCGAAGCCGACGATGTCGTCCTCGAATCTGCAGCCGGGGTCCCAGGGGTCGCCGTAGTTCGCCTCGGTGACGAGGAGGTCGCACTTCGGAAGTTTCTCATAGTTCTTGACGTCGCCTGTGACGAGGACCCGAGTTCCGACCTCCGTCTCCCAGCCGAAGGCGACGGAGCCTATCGTGTGGCCTGTGGAGTAGGTCTTGACCTCCACATCGTCGACGAGGATGCTTCCGCCAACCGAAAGGTCCTTCCTTCGTACGCCTTCTCGTGCCGGATCTCAAGAGCCAGGGCC
>DUKF01000103.1 GCA_013329455.1 Methanotrichaceae archaeon
CGTTGAATTCAAGAGCGCGCCTGTGGGCCTCTTCTGCATTCTTGTACTCAGCTATTTCCTTCAAGTGGCAACCCAAATTGTTCCACAAAGATCCCGCCGTCTCCAGCTCTGCGTTTTCTGCAACTTTGGCCACCGACTTTAGGTGCTCTCGCAGAGGCATTACTCGTTCGGGAAGGCCAGTCTCGTGTGCGTCGTAGGACAAAACCGAGAGCGACTCTGCCAGCGAAGGCAAGGCTGCGCCCTCAAAGTCCAGGTATCTTGCAAACTCGCTCAAGAGAGGATGCTGGCTTGGTCCGCACTCGGTGAACTTGAGAAGCCCAAGCCTTAAAAGGCGCCGCAAGGCCAGGTCAAGCTTCTGTTTCTGGGAAGTACCACCTGTTCCCATCACATTCGCCAGCAGGCTCTTTGGTATGGGCGTGTTGGGCGCACAGTATCCGCAAGTTAGAAAAATCTGTCTTGCAAGAGCGTCAGCCTCGTCCTCTCCGAGTTGATCCCAGCTCAGAGAGAAGGTTGCGGCAAGATTTGTAGCGTGTTTTGTGGGATTGTGGTCGGCCCAATCTTTGAGAGAGGTGTGCTCCAGGGAGTTTCCCGCCTCTTCCAACTCTGCCAGGTAGTCCTCGACTGAGAGATCGGTTCGATCGTGCAGGTAACGGCCCGCAAGGTCTAGCGCCAGGGGGAGGCATCCAAACCGCTCAGCCAAATTCTCCAGATCGGAATCATCCACATCTTTCAGGCGAGGCGCCAGCTTGCGAAGCAGAGTCAGGCTCTCGGGCAGGGTCAGGACTCCCAGTGGCCAGATCAACAGTCCCATATCGGCAGGCCACTCCGAGCGACGAGAGGTCAGGATCAGGCGCGCCAGCTGCATTTTGGGAAGCCACTCCTGGACCGTGGCAGGATCTTCAACGTTGTCCAGCACCACCAGCCTGGGACCGCCCTCTTCCCAGGTCCTCAGGGTGAGCGCCACCTGTTCCGGGACTTTGTCGGCGGGCCATCTCGGTAAGTTCATAGAAGCGCCACAGGCCGCAACCTCTGCGGAGATGTCCTGGTCGGCTTGGATCCAGTGGACCCCGTGGAAGAAGCGGCCGTACCGATAGCAAAACTCGACCGCCAATTGGCTCTTGCCGATCCCACCCAAACCGGTGGCTGCGGTGGCGGCCTGGTTGATGCCCGCGCCCCGAGAATTGGGCTCGTGCAGCAGCACGTGGGCCAGTCCGAGGAGGTCCTCCTCGCGGCCCGTGAAGACATCGTTGGCAAGAAAGTCCAGCCGCTTTCCAGGGGGAAGGCCATTCCGAGCTGGCAACACGTCAGGGGGCGGTGGCGGGGGCGGTCGATAACGAGGTCGCAACAAATCCAGCGCTTCGGGTGGCAATGTGACATCGCCGATGGCTATTATGTTGCCGGAAGCATCGCCCCCGATGGCGACGCTTCCCTTCTCCGAGGCGGCGGTGGTTCGGTTCTCTGTTGTTATTTGTTGTGTTGGGCGGGTGCTCTCGGGGGGCATTTTTCCAAGACGAGCAAGAATATAATTCTTGATACGTGAAAAAAACTTGATTATAGCGGCGATGATCGCAACTAGAGCAGCGATTGCTCCGATTTCTATTGCGTTCTCTTCGAGCCAATTTGTCTTGGCAGCTGTTTCGGTCTCGACTTGATCTGTGCCGTTCTCGTCGCCCGACGTTTGAGCCAGCGCGGTTGCAGATAACGACAGCACCAGCAGCTCCAGGACAGTGAACGGCTTTGATCTCGTCGGGTATCCCTCCGGTCGGAAGTCTGCGCCCCGATTGGCAAAAAAGTTTTGGGCGGAAGGGGGGGTAGGCCTCGCACAAAAATGCGATGGACGGCTGGCAGGATGAATGAATGAAAAAGGATGGTCGGGCAGCAAAATAGGAAGGGCAACATTTCAGTCGTCGGTTTACGTCCTGCGACGAGATCGTGATCGTTTAGAGAAGTTTCGATGTCTGCGTCTGGAGCATTGACCGTCAAAATTGTTTCTTGAGAACTTTTGGTGGGACAGCGCGGATTTGAACCGCAGTCCAAGCGTCCCAAACGCTCGAGGATCGACCAGGCTACCCTACTGTCCCGCTCGGTCGCCTTGACGTACTGATGGTATTTAACTTTTCTTCAAATCCCGGCGTCTGCGGAGCTTCCCGAAGACGCTGGCTCGTCCCGATCCCTATCGATCCGTCTCATCAGATGGACGGTCGATACGCCGCCCAGAAGGGCGAGGAACCAGAGCTGGACCAGTCGAATGAGGATGGTGACGGCGGCAGCATCGTAAATCGATATACCAACAGCGCTGAAGATGGCGGTCATCAGGATCTCCACAAGGCCTATACCACCGGGGAGGACCAGGGGCAGAGCCTGAAAGACTATGATCACCGAGTAGACGGCGAATATGGCGAATAAGGAGACCTCAAACCCAAGAGATCGAAAGGCGGCGAATGCCACCATCTCGAGACAGAGCCAGCCGGCAAAGGCCCAGATCAAGCTGACCAGCATGGCTCCGTTCTTGTGCCTCAAAAGGTGCATGCTTCTCTGAAATCCAAAGACCGCGCCCGAGCAGAGTTCGCGGTCCAGGTCTCGATGAACGATCCTCTCCAGGGGGCCGATGGTCAGGTTCACCATCCTCTGGAGCCAGCGCTCTTCAAAGCAGATCCCGACGAACGCGACCACCACCGAGACGGCGAAAATCATCATGACAAAACAGGTGTTGAGGACCCAGCTGGGGACCTGGCATCGGAATATCAGGTAGGCAAGGCCCAGGGTCATGCCGAGGATGAAGGGGACAGCGGTGATGATCCTGCTGGCGGCGACTGATGCAAAGCTGGCGTCGAAACGAGAGGCACCATCGATCTTGCTCAGAAAGTAGACGCGGGCCGTCTCTCCCGAGAAGCTCCCCGAAGGGATGAGG